>JAPPIT010000092.1:19165-63797 GCA_028820505.1 Defluviicoccus sp. | reverse complement strand
TGAGCGTGCCATTGAGCGGATAACCATCTCCACGGTCTGGCGGAACGCTTACCGGTGCGGCCTTCCAGGCGAGGTACAAGAAGCAGAAAGACTGGATGGCCAGCAAGGGCATGAAGACGATCACCTTCACCGGCGCCGAAGGCGCGAAGTGGTCGAAAACGGCCGATGACACGGCCTGGACCCAAGTGCTGGAGCGTAGCCCGAAGCACGGGGCGAAGCTCCGTAGCCTGTTCGTAAAGTAGCTGCCGGATAAGCCCGGGGCGGGGGCGGCGCAACGCGCCGGTCCCCTCCTCGGCATCCGTACTCCGTGCCAGTCGAGGGGCGGTCCGCGGAATGGGAAGCCTGATCGACGCCTTCGACGCGGCGTTCGCGCGCTTCATCGTGTGGCTGGCCGTACTGGTCGCCGTCTCGGTCGGCCTGATTGCGATCCTGATCCCGCTCAACCTGTTCCTGGTAACGGTGAAGTGGGGCAGCCTCCCCTGGCTGTTCGAGGCAGTTGAATACGCGCTCTATATCGGCGTGTTCATCGGCGCGCCCTGGGTGCTGCGCCAGGGTGCGCATATCCGCGTCGACGTGGTTACCGCGGCGCTCCCGAGGACCGCCGCCGCCCGGCTCGAGAAGGTGCTGGACGTGGCGGGGTGCCTGCTCTGCCTGCTGCTCTGCGCCTACGGGCTGCGCCTGACGCTGCTCGAATTCGAGGACGGCACCCTGCCGGACAAAGATCTCAGGATCGAGAACTGGTACATGATGGCGGTCTTCGCGCTGTCTTTCCTGCTGCTCGCGGTCGAGTTCGCGCTCCGCTTTCGCCGCGCCGCCGAGGCGCTGGAAGAGGACAAGGACCCAGCCGCCGGGTCGGGGTTCTGAGCGATGGAGTGGTACTGGGCCTTCATCCTGCTGCTGGGGACGGTCTGCACCGCGATGTTCCTCGGCATGCCCGTGGCTCTCGCCTTCTTCGCGGCCAACGTGCTCGGCACCTTCCTGTTCATCAACGGCGATATCGGGCTGGTCTTCATGCCGGCCGAGTTCCACAACGCGATCAAGTTCACGCTCGCGCCGATCCCGCTGTTCCTGCTGATGGGCGAGATCCTTCTCCAGACCGGGGTGGCCTTCAAGGCGATCGGGGCGATCGACCGGATGATCTCGCGCGTGCCCGGCCGGCTGTCCGTGGTCTCCATCGTGGGCGGGACGATCTTCTCCTCGCTCTCGGGATCGACCATCGCAAACACCGCGATCCTGGGTTCCGTGCTGCTCCCCGACATGATGAAGCGCGGTTACCAGCCGTCGATCTCCATGGGACCCATCATGGCGGTCGGCGGCATCGCGATGCTGATCCCGCCGTCGGCGCTCGCCGTGCTGCTCGCGAGCCTCGCCGAGCAGTCGGTCGCGCTGTTGCTGATCGCCGGCATCGTCCCCGGCATCCTGATGGCGGTTCTCTTCTTCGCCTATGTGGTGGGGCGTTGCATGATCAACCCGGAGCTCGCGCCGGCCTACACGCCGGATACCAGCGCTTTCGACGAGCCGGTGACGGTGGCCCTCAACCTCGCCGACAGGACCCGCTGGTCGTGGACCTATGCCGGCCGCCACCGGCAATTAGTCAACCGCGTGCTGCCGTTCCTGCTCTACATCCTGCCGCTGATGATCATCTTCGTGGTGGTGGTCGGCAGCATCTTCTTCAAGATCGCCGCGCCGACCGAGGCGGCGGCGCTCGGCTGCATCGCGGCGCTGGCGGCCTGCTACTTCTTCCGGCTGTTCCGGAGCACGGTGACCGTCACGGGGATCGACGGCGCCGACTTCACCTGGCGGGCGGTCGCCAAGTCGCTGATGGAAACCGCCAAGATCAACGTGATGATCCTGTTCATCATCGCGGGTTCGCTGGTGTTCAGCCAGGCGCTGTCCAACTCGGGCGCGACCGACGGGCTGCTTCAGGCGGTCACCGCGATGAACCTTACCCCGCTGATGGTGGTGATCATCATGATGGCGGTGCTGCTGTTCCTCGGCGCCTTCATGGACCAGGTGAGCATGCTGCTGCTCACCCTGCCGTTCTTCCTCCTCGGCGCGCAGTCTCTGCAGGCGGTCTTCAACATCGACGTGATCTGGCTGATGGTGCTGATGCTGATCACCATGGAGATCAGCCTGCTCACCCCGCCCTTCGGGCTGCTGCTCTACGTGATGAAGGGCGTGGCGCCGTTCAGCGTCACCCTGGGCCAGGTGGTGATGTCCGCCATGCCCTTCATCCTGATCGAGCTCGCGGTCCTCGTGCTCCTGATCGTGGTACCCGAAGTCGCGACCTGGCTGCCCGGCAAGCTCAACTGATAGCGTCCGCCCGCCGCCGGGTGATGTCGTAGGCCGTCGCGTCGACGGCCGCGAAGCCGTTGAGCAGCAGCAGGTCGAGCATTGGGCGCATCGAAGGCGCGTCCGCCATCGCGGCGAAGGCCTCGCTCAGCCGCCGGGCCGCGTCGCGCCCGATCGCGGGGCTCGCCACGAGGGGCGGGAAGGGGGCGGCGGCGGTCCTGCCGACGACGCGGAGGCCGGCGATCCTCTCGGGCGCGTGCCGCTCCAGCAGGTCCCATACGAAGCTGTCGACCGGCGCGAGGTCGGCCCTGTCCTCGAGCACGCTTTCGATTGCGGCCGCCGGCGTAACCAGCGGCCCGACCCACTCCCGGAACGGATCGGGCCGATCGGGGGTTCGGTAACCGAGCAAATGGTGGTGCAGCGCCGCGAACCCGGAATAGGAATTCCTGACGGTCCAGGCCACCCGACCGCCGAACGTGTCCTCGATCGACGCGAAAGCGGATTCGCGGCGCACCACCAAACAGGTGAAATAGACCGGCTCGCCGCCGTAATGCGGCGGGGCGGGCAAGGGAACCGCGATGGGCACCGGCTGCGGGTCCGCCGCTGCGAACGGCCAGCCGCACATGAGCACCGCTCCCATGTCGTCCCGCGCCCAGATCTCGTCGAGCGGGGCGGGGGCGGCATGGGCGACGATTTCTAGCGGCACGCCCGAGACCCCGGCCGCGTGCTCGAACGCCCGGTCCCACGCCTCCCGGACGGCCGGCGCGACGTTGTACATCCGGGAGCACGCGATCACGCGAATCTCAACCGCTGGCCGACGCCCATCTGCGCGGCCTTGTCCAGCATCGCCTGGCCGAGCGCGATGTCGCTGGTCGAAAGACCCCGGTGCCAGAACAGGATGGTCTCGTCCCCGCTTTCCCGGCCCGGCCGAAGACCGGCGACGATCTGGCCGAGCTCCGCGTGCAGCGTCTCCTCGGTCAGCTTTCCCTCGTCTACGTGGCGGCGCAGCGCGCCGAACGGGCGCCCCGGCCCGCACTGGCCCCAATCGTCGACCACGATCTTGTCCATGACGTCGGTGAGAGAGAACTCCACGGCGCTCATCGTGCCGTAGGGAACGACGAACGCCCCTTTCTTGACCCATTCGGTTTTGAACAAGGGTTCAGGCGCGGACAGGCGCGAGGCCTCCACCAGGATGTCGGCGCCCTCCAGGCAGTCGCGCCAGTCGTCGGTCACGACGACAGGCTTTCCGAGGGCTTCCTCTAGACGCTTCCCGAACGCCTCCCGACTCTCGGGGCGGCGCGAATGGACGCGGATCTCCTCGAAGTCGAACAGGCGGTCGAGCAGCCGGACGTTCCAGTAGGCGGTTCCCCGGGCGCCGATATGGCCGAGCGTCTTGCAATCCCTGCGGGCCAGGTGCTTGGCGCCGATCGCGGTCATCGCGCCGGTGCGCATGTCGGTGATCGAGGTGGCGTCGAGCACTGCCCTGGGCATGCCGGTCTCGGGATCGAACAGGTTGAGCAGCGCCATCTCCGACGGCAGGCCCAGCCGGTAATTCCCGACATAGTCGCCCACCACCTTGACGCCGGCGACGCCTAGCGGGGCGATGCTGCCGCGCAGCACGTTGAAATGGCCCTTTTCCGTGCTTTCCGGGACGAGGTGGACGCGGGGCTCGATCACCGTCTCTCCGTGCCCCTGGGCGGCGAGCGCCGTTTCCACCGCGGCGATGATTTCGTCGTCCAAAAGTTCCAGCGCCGCCACGTCGAGCGCGTTGAGATAGGCGATCCAGATCTCTTCCATCGCGCCACTCTCGTTCAGCGACGGCGCGAATGCAATCGGCGGGCGGGTCGTCGAAGAAGGGAAGTTGGAGCGGGTGAGGGGAGTCGAACCCCTGACATCCAGCTTGGGAAGCTGACGTTCTACCGCTGAACTACACCCGCTCGCGCACCTGCGGTGCTAACCCGCCGACATGGGCGGCCTGCTCTCACCGATGCCGTTTCCAAGCTTAGCCCGGCCCATGCCTGCGTCAAGGCGCCAGAAGGCCTGTCCCGCCGGGATCGCGGCCGCCCGCCTGGCTATAGCGCGTTGCAGGGCCAGCGCAGCGTGCGCCACACATGCGAGGCCGGGGTGTTGTCGTTGCCGAGGCCCTCGTCAGGCTGGCGGAACTCCCGGCCGATAATGTCCTCGAACTGCTCGAGCTCGACATGCACGTCGGGATCGAACGAATACAGATCGTTCACGCAGATGATCCGGGCCGACATGTACCACTTGTGCTGCCGGGCCTCCTCGTAGGCGGCCACGACATAGGGTTCCGGCTGGTAATCGTCGCCGAACATCCTGCGGTAATTGTCCGGATAGTCGTACCCGACGGACTCGTCGGGGAAGAACCGGAGCGCCTGATGCGCACGGACCGCCCAGCTGACCTCCTCGTCCACATATGGCTCGATCATTTGCGCGCCCCAGTAACCGTGATCCGTGCGAATGAACCCCGCCACCGCGACGTCGTGCAGCAGGCAGGCGAGCACCATCTTGTCGGAGAGGCCGTTGTTTTGCGCGAGGTTTGCGCTCTGCAACAGGTGGGCCGTCGCGAAGTCGTCGAAGCGGCAGCGGAAGAAGTCGAGCAGAGTCGGCTTGTCCGGCATCGCCGGCAGGCGGGAGTCCTCGCCCATGAGCATCCGGCCGCCGAACGCGTTATGGCCGAGGGTGCGCTCCCCGTCGGCGAGGTTGTAGAGGAGGGACTTGCCGACGATACGCTCCCCCAGCTCCTGCATCTGGCGGTGCTCGAGTTCGTCGGCGCGCTGGGAAAGCGTAGGCGCGTCAGCCATCGGAATCTCCCCACGTCCCATGTTGAGACAGCCCGCCGAGGCTAGAACGGGGTCGGGGCGGCGTCAACGAACGCCAGCCGGGCGGCTATACTGACGCCATCCTCGATTTCCCTCGGGAGTAAGCCGATGCCAACCACAGTCTCCATCGAACCCGGGGTCCATCCCGATCTCGCCGCCCAGATGGCGCTCTACGAGACGCCGCGCATTATCACGACGCGGGGGTACATCCATACCGCCCATTGCTATACCGGCTCCAACTGCACCCTGATCGTGGGCGAGGACGGCTGCGTCCTCGTGGATACGCTGAGCGGCGAACTGCCCGGTGACGAGGCTGCCGCCGCCTTTCGCGAGATCACGGACCTCCCGATCAGGGCCGTGATCGTGACCCATTTTCACGGCGATCACGTCAGCGGCATCTTCAGCTTCGTTTCCGAAGAGGACATTCGGGCGGGCAAGGTGGAGGTCATCGCCCAGGCCGAACTGACCGACAACCTGCTGCGCGACGAGGGCATTCTCGCGCCGATCCGGCGCCGCCGCGGCCCCTATCAGTTCGGCGCCCACCTGGAATACGGCGAGGCCGGCACCTTCGGCAGCGCCATCGGCGGGCCGCCTCGGCGCGGCAAGGCCGGTTTCGTGAAACCGACCCGAACCTTCGAGGACAGGCTCGACGTGGAGATCGCGGGGATCAACCTGGAAATCGTGCATGTACCGAGCGAAACGGACGATCAGAGCGTCGTCTGGCTGCCCGACGAAAAGGTGCTGATCTCCGCCGACGCTATCCAGGGCATGACCTTTCCCAACGTCTACGCGCTCCGCGGCACGCAGTATCGCAACCCCATGCAATGGGCGAAGGGGATCGACCGGCTGCGCGCGTTCGAGGCGGAGATCCTGATCCCCCATCACGGGCCCACGGTCGAAGGGACCGACGCCGTGGAAGACGTCCTGACCGCGCACCGGGATGCGATCCAGTACCTGCACGACCAGGCCGTGCGATGGATCAACAAGGGGTACACCTGGGACGAGCTGGCGGAGAAGGTGACCATGCCGCCGCACCTCGCCTCGCATCCGTGGTTGGGCGAGTTTTATGGCAGCTACAAGCACTCGGTCCGCAGCGTCTATGCGGGCTATGTCGGCTGGTTCCAGGGCGACGCGGTGGAGCTGGATCCGCTGCCCTGGCGCGAACGGGCGGAGCGCTACGTCCGCGCGATGGGCGGACGCGACGCGGTGCTCGCCGAAGCGCGCCAGGCGATCGAGGACGGGGAGTTTCGGTGGGCGGCCGACATCGCGACGTGGGCTGTGCGGGCGGACAACGCCGACATGGAGGCGAGAGGCGTCAAGGCGGCGGCGCTGCGCGCCTGGGCCTATCGGCAGAAGACGAGCACGTGGCGCAACTGGGCGCTGTGTCAGGCGCTGGAGCTGGAGGATGACCTGGGCGAGCACCGCGGCGGCCACCGGATCCAGCCCAACCAGGCCCGCAACTACCCGATGGGCGGGTTGCTCGAACTGCTGGCCGTCCGCCTCAGGGCCGAAGACTGCATGAAGACCCGGATCGTGCTGGGCTTCGCAACGACCGATACGCAGGAGGTGTACGCCCTGGAAATCCGGCGCGGGGTCTGCCAGTTTCACGCGACGCCGCCGGAACGGTGCGACGCGTCGCTCTCGTTTCCGCGGCAATTTCTCAGCGCCTGGGCGGGGGGCGGTCCGGGCTTCGAGGAGGGAATCGAGAGCGGCGAGGTTGCCCTCCAGGGCGACCGCGCGATCGTCGCCGAGTTCTTCTCGAAGTTCGAGCCGGCGAGCGGCAGCGGCGGTTTCGCGCTCGGCGTCCGGTGAAAGCGCCGGACGGGGACCCCGTTCAATCGACCGGCGCGATTCGTTCCAAGAGCCGGCCGAGCGCCGCGACCTCGGGCGAGCCGGGATCCGCGTCCCGCCAGCCTTCGGCCGCACGGCGCAGATTGCCCGTCCCTTCTTCGATTTTGCCGGCGCCGATCTGCGCCCGGCCCAGGCGAGACAGGTCTCGAACGGTCGGCCTCGGGTCGAGGCGGCTCTTCTGCACGTCCTCGGCTTCGGCGAACCGACCGGTCCGCGAATAGGCTTCGATCTGGGCGTCCCAGAACACCTCGTGCTGGGCGTTGCTGCCGCCCACGCCTTCGATGCGTCCCATCGCGGGCGCCATCGACCGGATGGCGCCATCGTAGTCTTCGCGGGCGAACGCCCAGGCGCCCTCGATCAGCGGAAGCCCTACCTCGACCGCCGTCGACTTGCCGTCCTCGCCCAGCTTCCGGACAGCGTCGGCGAGCCCGTTCTTTCCCGCCTCGTTCCCGGCGCCGGCGAACGCGAGCGCGGCGTTCATGCCGTCCCATTCGCCCTGCGCCGGCCCTGAGACGCCGCGGGCCAGAGGCTGAAGCTCGTCCCATCGTTCGGCAGCGGGCGCGTACCCGTACACCATGCAGCGCCACAGGAACGAGGCCGAATTGTTGAGCGTGCTGCGGTGCTTGCAGACCGCGGGTCGAACCGCCGTCTCGTATATTTCCATCGCCCGCGCGTGGCGTCCGCGTCCCAGCTCGAACAATGCGAGATGCCACGATGTGTGCCCGAACATGGGCGCGCGCGGATCGAAATCGCCGAGCCATGGGCCGAGAAAGGCCGCCCCCTGCGCGTCGTCCTTGGTGTCGGCATAGACATGGGCGAGCGTGTGGGCGGCCCAGAGGTTCTTCGGGTTCAGCGCGAGCGAGCGCTGCGCCGCGTCGACCGCCTTTTCGTAGTGGCCGCATTCGCCGAGCGCGAAGCCGTGCTGGCCGGGAAACCACCAATCGTCGTCATAGTCCCCGGCAAACGCGCCGAGCAACTCGAGCTGGAGTTGCTGGCGGTTCTCGCCGCCGCTGTAGAACAGGTAACGGTCGGCCGCCAAAAGGATCAGCGCGTCGCGCCGGAACTCGGCGAGATGTTCCCGCATCAGCGCGAAGGCCCCCCGGCCGTTCCCGTCGGCCAATGCCGCGATCGCCTCGACATGCTGCCTTTCGCGACGCGTGGCTCCGGCGGCCAGCGACCGCGCCAGCCCGGCGGTCTCCCTCGCCTCGTCGCGCCGGCCGGTATCCCGCAGCACCATGGTCAACGCGGCGGGGGCCAGCGCGAAGCCCGGGTCCGCCGCCGCAGCCTCCCTCAGCGCCTCCTCCCCGCCCGGGTTCCCGGACATATGGAGGTCGACGCCCGCCCGGTAGCTTGCCGCGGCCTCGCCGTTGGCCGTGCCGATGGTCAACCCGAGCCGATCCCGGTGCATTTCGCTTCCCGTCATGTCCTGCCTCCCCGCGATCGCCGGATACCCGACCGCCAGCGCGGCGCGATGCAAGACTGTGGCGTTCGAGCCGCGAAACCGCTCCAATGGCAACGACTGTCGAAAGGGAGCGGCGATGCTCGAACTCTATCACAACAATATTTCGGTCTGCTCTCAGAAGGTCCGTCATGCGTTGGCCGAGAAGGCGCTGGAATGGGTCGGCCATCACGTCATGCTGATCGACGGCGAGCAGACGGCGCCGGACTATCTCAAGCTCAACTCCAGGGCGCTGGTGCCGACCCTGGTGCATGACGGCGTTCCGATCGTCGAATCGACGGTGATCAACGAATATCTCGACGACGTGTTCGCCGCGCCGCCGCTCAAGCCGGCCGATGCGCACGACAGGGCACGCATGCGGTTGTGGACGAAGGTTCCGGACGAAGGCATCCACGTCGCCTGCGCCTCGGTGAGCTTCTCGGCGGCGTTCGCAAGGCAGCTTCAGGCGAAATTCACGCCCGACGCGCTGGAGGAAAGGCTCGCCGGCATGCCCGACCGGGCTCGGGCCGGACGTCAGCGCGCGATCATGGAGCACGGCTTCAACGCGCCGTTCGTCAGGGACGCGATCCTGTTGTTCGACGAGACTTACCAGGAGATGGAAGAGGCTCTGGGCGACGGGCCCTGGCTTGCCGGGCAAAGCTTCAGCCTGGCGGACATAGCGCTGACACCCTATCTGGACCGTCTGAACCGACTCGGCCTCTCCCCGATGTGGACCCGGACACGGCCGCGGCTTACCGACTGGTTCGCCCGAATCCGTGCCCGGCCGAGCTACGATAGGGCCTACACGTCTTTCGGTCCGGTCGACTACGATGACCTGCTGATCGAGCGTGGCGAGAGCGCCTGGCCTGACGTCGAGGCCATCCTGGAAGAAGCGTGACGGAGCGGCGTGCGGCGACCCCCGTCACGTTCCCCACTCACCGGGCGCGTGCGTGGCCGTCACGAACCTCGCCTCCATCTCGCCACGAATGTTCCGGCGCCCAGTCGAGCAGGGTGCGCGCGCGTTCCGTCGAGACCGGTCCGCGAACTCCCGTGAGGGCCTTCGCCTTGTCGCCGACCGCGGGCATCAGCCTGGGGTAGAGCGTCGACAAGGGCTCCGCGACGGTGGTTTCGCCGGACCCGACGAACAGCGTATGGGTTCCCGCCAACGGCCGCTCCACCGCCGCGCGGCACGCCGCTGCAAGATCGCGGGCGTCGATATAATGGTAGAGGCCGAAGCGCGTGGGCGACACGCCGCCGGCGTTTCGGAGACCGTCCAGCTCCTCCGCGGACACGATCCAGGGAGGCCGCAGGATGACGGTCTCCATGCCGGATTTTGCCGCGTAGGATCGGGCAATTGCCTCGCAGGCCACCTTCGAGAGACCGTAGGCGTCCTGGGCGCCGACCGGGTGGTCCTCGTCGATCGGCAGGTAAGCCGGGACGTGCTCCCTTTCCCAGGACCCCGGCGCCCATCCCAGCACCGCCTCGCTGCTCATCGTGACCACGCGTGGGATACCGAGCCGCCAGGCCGCCTGATGCACGTTGAACGTACCCATCGCGTTGATCCGGAAGGTCTCTTCGTCGGACACGATGCCGTGGGTGTGGATGCCGGCGAGATGGATCGCCGCATCGGCGCCGGCGAGCGCGCCGTACACCTGCCCGAGATCCTGGATCTCGCCCCGAAGAAAACGCACGCCGTCGCGCTCGGCCATCGGTGCCCTGTCGAACACCAGCACATCGTGGCTTGCGTTCCGGCTCCCGTCGGACGCCAGCTCTTCGACCAGCGGCCGGCCCGCCTTGCCGCTTCCGCCGGTTACGACGATTTTCACCCTGCCTCGAGCTCCGCGGGCCGGACCGATGCGGCCTCCGCGGGCGAGCGGCGGGCGTTCTCGTGGCACCATTGGCGCCAGTGCACGATCGCCATGTCGGGGCGGAACAGGTGCTCGGGCTCGCTCATGACCGGAACGACCCGACCGTCCTCCCAACGGTTGAACATGATGTGGTGGATGAGGCGGATGTAGGTCCAGTAGCGCAGCCGCCACAGCAAGGCGCCCAGGCCCCTGGTGTGGCGGACCGAGACCTGGAGCATCAGGTGACGATCCTCGTCGACGGGCACGAAGATCTGGAAATCCTCCCAGTTCTCATGTCCGACGGAAAAGATCCCGGGCAGGCAGGCGCCCCCGAGAATATTGCTGCCGGTGCCCTTGTCCGCTTTCACGCGACGGCCGCGCCAGCGCCAGAAACCGTATTTCGGCCACTTGCCGAGACCCGGGTAGTCGGCCGGCCGGAACTCCGGCGTGCTCACGCGGCGAAGCCACTTGCCGTCGTCCGTAGGCGTCATCCGCGCGCCGGTTCCGTATCCCGGCAGTCGGGTGAAGAAAAACCACAGATTGTACCGGTGCAGGCACTTGGCATGGGCGTCGTCGACCGCGTTTTCCATCGCATAGCGCCAGTTTCCATCGCGCAGATCGACCATCGGCTCGACGACCGCGTCGGGGCGCAGCAGGGATTCCGGGATATCTTCCTCGACCGGCAGCCGGGGCTCGTCGCCGACATAGATCCAGATCAGTCCCGCCCGTTCCTCGACCGGGTATGTCCGGACCCGAAGCCCGGGGCGGCCGCAGACCGCAGAATCGGGACCGTCGGTCAGCGCGGCAACCACTTCGCCGCTGGCCAGGTCGTATGTCCAGCCGTGATAACAGCAGGTGATGCTGCCGGGGAACTCGCGCCTGCCCATGGACAACGGAATACCGCGGTGCAGGCAGCGGTCGTTGAGCGCGTAGACCTTCCCGCCGTCGCGAACCAGGACGATCTTTTCGCCCAGCAGCGTAAGCGGATGGGGGCGTTTCCGGAGCTTGCGCGACTCCAACACCGGATACCAGTAATGGCGGTAACCGAGTACGGCTTCTTCGTAACGCGGCCAGCGGCTGCCAAGCTCGTCGACGACCGGTTGACGTTCTCCCATTCTTGTTCTCCCGTCGAACGTCCGATCCGCGGTACTATTTCCCGCGCATGATAACAGTGGCCGGTAGCGCTTCAACCGCGGCGCCGGACCGAAGAGGGGAAGACCGATGGAAATCCAGCGGGACGCGCCGATCTTTCTGGCGCTGGTCGTCGAGGATCTCGAAAGGTCGGTCCGGTTTTACCGGGATGTCATGGGGATGGAGGAAATAAAGCGTGTGACGGTGTCCGATGAAAAAGCGGTGCGCGGCGGTTTCTCCGCCAGGGGATTCCGCTTCCGGACCTTCCGCACCGGCCCGCTCGCACTGAAGCTCGTGGAGGTAAAAGGCACGCCGGAACCGACCAAAGGGCTGGTCGATTCCCACCGTGGCGTTCGCTACATCGCGTTCACGGTCGACGACATCGATGCCGTGCACAGGCGGCTCAGCGATGCCGGTGTGGAATTTTCTTCCGACATCCTGCCGCCCGAACCGGGCCAGGGGGTGGGAAGGCTGGTGTTCTTCCACGATCCGGACGGCAATCTTCTCGAACTCTACGGCGACTAGCGCTCCGTCTGTGATCGCACGGGCCTTGGGCAGGCCGTCACGATCTCAGCCGTTCGTTATCCGGATCGTGCGGCGACTCGGGTATCACGCGCGCGGGATAGCGGCTTCCGAGGATTTCGATTTCGAGCCCGGTTCCGATATCGCCATGGCCGGCATCGACGTAGCCGATCGCGAGCGACTTGCCGGTGAAGTGACCGTAGGCGCCGGAGGTCGCGCGCCCCACCATGGTGCCGCCGCGCCATAGCGGCTCGTTGCCGATCGGATCCGCATCGTCGACATCGTTCACCTCCAGCGTGACGAACTCCCGCGGCACGCCTTCGGCGCGCTGGCGGATCAGCGCGTCGCGGCCGACGAAGTCTCCCTTGTCCAGCGCCGCGAACCGTCCGAGCCCCGCTTCCAGGACGGTGTATTCGCGGGTCAGGTCCTGCGCCCACATGCGGTAAGACTTCTCGATCCTGAGCGAATCCATTGCCCGCATGCCGCACTGGCCGATATCGAATTCCGCGCCCGCGCGCAGCAGTTGGAGGAAGATATGCCGCTGGTACTCCACCGGATGGTGGATTTCCCAGCCGAGCTCGCCGAGAAAGTTGATCCGCATCAGGCGCACCGGCGCGAGGCCGACATGGGTGTGCCGCCCGGTCAGCCAAGGGAAGGACTCGGTGTCGAGATCGGCCTCGGCGATCTTCGCCATGACCGCCCTGGCATTGGGCCCGGCGACGACCAGAGTCGCGTGGGAGGTGGTGAGGTTGTCCAGCCGAACGCTGCCGTCGGCCGGCAGATTCTTCGCCAGATAGTCGCCGTCATAGCGTTCCGCCGCGCCGGAGCTCACCAGATAGAAGCTCTGCTCGCCGTCCCGCATCACGGTGAATTCCGAACGCACGCCCCCGCGCGGCGTCAGCGCGTGCGACAGGTTGATGCGCCCGACCGCCCTCGGCAGGCGGCGGCACAGGAGGCGATCGAGCCAGGTTTCGGCGCCCGGTCCCGAAACCAGGAACTTGGAGAAGCTGGTGATGTCCACGATCCCGACATTCTCGCGCACGTTCCGGTGTTCCCGCGCCACGTGCGGGAAATAGTTGGTCCGCCGGAAGCTCCAGACGTCGGCCCGCTCGACCCCGGCCGGCGCGAACCAGTTCGGCCGCTCCCAGCCGTAGCGCTGGCCCCAGACCGCGCCCATGCCGTCGAGCATGTCGTGGATCGGGCTGGTCTTGGCCGGGCGCGCGGCCGGCCGTTCCTCATCCGGATAGTGGACGATGAAGACGTGCTCGTATGCCTCCTCGTTCTTGACCCGGACATAGGGCGTGTTGGCGTAGGCGCCGAAACGGCGCGGATCGACATCCATCATGTCGATCGACGGCTCGCCTTCGACGATCCATTCCGCGAGCTGCCAGCCGGCCCCGCCCGCCGCGGTGATGCCGAAACTGTGGCCCTCGTTGAGCCACACGTTGCGGAGATCCCACGCCGGGCCGACCAGCGGGCTGCCGTCCGGCGTATAGGCGATCGGACCGTTGACGATGTCCTTGATGCCCGCCCGCTCGAAGCTCGGCACCCGGGCGATGGCGGCCTCCAGGTGAGGCATCAGCCGGTCGAGGTCGCCGGGGAACAGATCGCGCTCGAAGCTGTCCGGAACGCCGTCCCAGAAGCGGGCCGGCGCACCCTTTTCGTAGGGTCCGAGGATGTAGCCCTGGCGTTCTTCCCTGAGATAGTAGGACGCGTCCGGTTCGCGCAGCACCGCCATCTCCGGAAGACCCTGGCGGTGCCGCTCGACCAGTTCCGGAACCTCTTCGGTGACGATGTACTGGTGCTCGACCGGGATCGCCGGGATGTAAATCCCGAGCATCCGCGAGGTGTGCCAGCTGTAATTGCCGGTCGCGCACACCACGTGCTCGCAGACGATGTCGCCCCGCCCCGTCCTGACCAGCCACTCTCCGCCGGGCCTTTGTTCCACCGCGGTGACCGCGGTGTCGTGGTAGATTTCCGCCCCCATGTCGCGCGCGCCGGTCGCCATCGCCTGGGTCACGTCGGCCGGCGCGATATGGCCGTCATCGGGATGGTAGAGCGCGCCGACCAGCCCATCGGTGTCGCACAGCGGCCAGAGCTCGGCGATTTCGGCGGGCGTCGCGATCTCGAACGGCACGCCGATCGTGTTGGCGGTACCGCAGTACTTGCGGTACTCGTCCATGCGCTCCTCGTCGGTGGCGAGCCGGAGGTTCCCGGTCACGTGAAAGCTCACGTCCTGACCGGTTTCCGCCGGCAGGGTCTTGTAGAGGTCGACCGAATATTTGTGCAGCTGGCCGACGCTGTAGCTCATGTTGAACAGCGGCAAGAGACCCGCGGCATGCCAGGTCGACCCGGCGGTGAGTTCCGTGCGTTCGCACAGGACCGCGTCCGACCAGCCCTTCTTCGCAAGGTGGTAGAGCGTCGAGACGCCGACCACACCGCCGCCGATCACCACGGCCCTTGCGTGTGTCTTCACGACCTCCTCCCCCGGGGAGACGAACCTGTCCAGGCGATTGCCCGATCCTCCAGAGCGATTGTACCATCGACCCTGACGACCGCCGCCATTCGGGAAATGTGCGATGACGGTGAACTACGAGGACACGGTCGACCAGTCCGACCGCAAGGTCCCGATCAACCTGCGCCAGTCGGGTCCGACGCCCACCGAACTGCTCATATCGACGCGGGTCCGCAAGTCGCCCTACTGGCATCTGTCGCACGAGGCGGGATGCTGGCGCGCGACCGTCTATAACCGCATCTATCACCCGCGCGGTTATGTCAGGCCCGAGGACGGGGGCGCGATGGTCGAATACCGGGCGCTGGTCGACCACGTGACTCTCTGGAACGTCGCCGTGGAGCGCCAGATCCGCGTGGCCGGACCCGACGCCGAGGCTTTCGTCGACTACGTCATCACGCGTGACGCGACCCGTATCCGGCCGATGAACGGCAGGTACGTGATCCTGTGCAACGAGAAGGGCGGGATACTCAACGACCCGGTGCTGCTCCGTCTGTCGGAGAACGAGTTCTGGTTCAGCCTGTCCGATTCCGACGTCATGTTCTGGCTGCAGGGCGTGAACGTCGGCATCCGAGCCGATGTGGAAATCGACGAGATCGACGTCTGCCCGTTGCAGATCCAGGGACCGAAATCCGCAGATCTCATGGCCGATCTGGTCGGCGGGGACGTTCGCGGCCTGCCTTCCTACGGCCTCATGGAAGCCCGCGTGGCCGGTTGCGACGTCGTCGTGTCCCAGACCGGGTTTACCGGCGAGAAGGGCTACGAGTTCTACCTGCGCAATGCGACGCTCGACGCCGAAAAGCTGTGGAACGCCATCCTGGAAGCCGGCAGGGCGCACGATCTCATGGTGATTGCGCCCGCGCATCACCGCCGGATCGCGGCCGGCATCCTGTCCTGGGGCCAGGACATGGATGCCGAGACCCTGCCGTTCCAATGCAATCTGGGCTACCAGGTGCCGCGCACCAAGGAAGCGGACTATATCGGCAGGGCGCGTCTCGAAGAGGTCCGCGCGCTGGTCGAGGCGGGCAGACCTCCGTTCAAGTCGGTGCTCGTGGGCCTCGTCCTGGAAGGAAGGCCGATCGAGGACTACGCGCCGGACTTCTGGCTGATTTCGGCGGCCGACGGCGGAAAACCCGTCGGCTACGTCACCTCGCCCTGGTATTCCCCCGAACTGGGAACCAACATCGCGATGGGTTACGTCCCCTGCGCCATGGCGGCGTTGGGAACCCGGGTGAAGGTATGGCTGCCCCCGGCCTACGCAACGACGCCGGGACAGCCGGATGACGGAACGGTCGTGGAGATGCCCTTCCGGCCCTCGGTCAATCCGAACGCGCGGGAGATCGCGATAGCTGAAGGCCGCGACGCGGCGTATTGAGGGGCATTGCGCGGCACCTGCGCGAACTGTTCGATTTCCCGCGTCCCTGGGATATGCTTGCGGCATGAACGGCATCCCACCGGAGCCGTCCGGGCTCGAGCGCGACGAGTTCCGCGACGATCTCGGCGACCGCCGCGGGCTCGACCCCGCGCTCATCAGGGAACTGACGCGGCTCGACCCGGTGCGTTCCACCCTGTCCGTGGTACGGACGTGGCTCGAAGTCGCGCTTCTGATGGCGCTCGCGATCCGGTTTCCGGAATGGTGGGTGATCGCGCCTTGCATGATCCTTCTGGCGACGCGGGCGCAGGCGCTCTTCATACTGGCCCACGAGGCGGTGCATTACCGGCTCTACGAGACACGCTGGCTGAACGATCTGGTCGGCCGGCTGTGCGCGACGCCGGGCGGGATCTCGATGTTCTCCTACCGGGTGATCCACCGGTTGCACCACAACCACCTGTTCGGCAGGCAGGACCCCGACACGCCCATCCACGGCGGTTATCCGCGCGGCCGGGCCTATCTCGCCGGAAAGCTGCTTCGGGATGTCCTGGGGCTCACGGCGTGGAAGACATATGCCTATTTCTGGGGGGCGCCGGCCGCTGCCCGGATCGACGGGACGAAGAGCGATCCGCTGGGCGACACCTCGCCGAAGCTGCGCCGCGACGCGCTGAACGACCGCTGGGCGGTGGCGGCGTTCCATGTGGCCCTGCCGGCCGCCGCGCTCGCCTTCGGCTTCTTCCGCGAGTATCTGCTGCTCTGGGCGATCCCGCTCTGGTGCCTGCTCCAGCCGCTCCTGCGCTTCCGTTCGATCCTCGAACACGGGATGACCACCGAGACCGGCGACGTCTGGCACGACGCGCGCACCAATCTGGGACCGGGATGGCTGATGTGGCTGATCTTTCCCCACCACGTCCACTACCATCTGGAGCACCACCTTTACCCCTCGGTGCCGCATTACAACCTGCCCAGGGTCCATCGTGCGCTGCGCGACAGGGGCCAGCTCGAGAACGCGGAGGTCCGGCCCGTGGGATCGGCGGCCCGGCTCGCCTGGGCATCGCCGGCCGCTTAGTGCAGGGAGCCGCCGAGCTTCGACTCCGCCGATCCGATTCGTACGTGCCCGCAAGCCCGTAATGTCCGAGCGCAAGAAACTCCCCACCGCGATCACGCGCCTCCTGGGCATCGACCACCCGATCCTTCTCGCCCCGATGGGCGGGGTCTCGGGCGGCGCGCTTGCGGGCGCGGTCTCGGCGGCCGGCGGGCTGGGGCTCATCGGCGCCGGCTACGCCGATCCCGCGCTCGGCTGGGGCTCCGACGAGTGGATCGGCGCCGAGTTCGACAAGGCGGGCAACCGGTCGGTCGGAATCGGCTTCATCACCTGGGCGCTGGACAAGCGGCCGGGCGCGCTCGACGCCGCGCTGGAAAGGGAGCCGGGCGCGGTCATGCTGTCCTTCGGGGACATCGCCCCTTACGCCGTGAAAATACGGGACGCCGGCGCCGCGCTGATCTGCCAGGTCCAGACGCTGAGGGATGCGCGGGAGGCGGCCGCGCAGGGTGCCCAGATCGTCGTTGCCCAGGGGACCGAGGCCGGCGGGCACGGGGCCGACCGGGCGACGCTGCCGCTGGTGCCGGCGGTCGCCGATGCCGTGGCTCCCGTGCCGGTCGCCGCCGCGGGTGGGATCGCGGACGGACGGGGCCTCGCCGCCGCGCTGGTGCTGGGCGCCGAGGCGGCTCTGATTGGCACCCGGTTCTGGGCGACGCCCGAGGCGCTCGGCCACGAGAATCAGAAGGCGCTGATCGAACGCTCCGGAGGCGACGACACGCTTCGCACCAGGGTCTTCGATACCGCGCGCCGCCTCGTCTGGCCCGAACCCTGGACCGGCCGGGCGATCCGCAACGCCTTCTCCGATAGGTGGCACGGCCGAGACGACGAACTCCGCGCTGAGGGGCCCGCGCTGCAGGAACGCTTTTTCGCGGCCCAGCGCGAAGGCCATACGGATACGGCGGTCACCTTCGCCGGCGAGGGGCTGGATCTGATCGCCGACCGGCCCGGGGCCGGCGCGCTGGTCGAGCGGATTGTGGCCGAAGCGATCGAGGCGCTGGCCGCGGCGCCGCGCCCGGGGTAGTCGAGCCGTGCCGCGCCAGCGCCTCAACTTCCTCTTTCTCAATGTCGGGCATTTCTTCGACCACCTGTTCATGCTGATCTTCGCGACGGTGGCCGCGCTGCGGCTGGCCGGCGAGTGGGGGATGAGCTACGCGGCGCTGATCCCCTACGCGACCCCGGGATTCGTCGCCTTCGGGATCTGCGCCATCCCCGCCGGCTGGATCGCCGACAAGTGGAGCCGCGAGGCCATGATGGTGGTCTTCTTTACCGGCATCGGCGCGAGCTCCATCGCGACGGCGCTTGCCGACACGCCCATCGGCATGGCGATCGGATTGTTCACCATCGGCGTTTTCGCCGCGATCTACCATCCGGTCGGACTCGCGCTGGTCGTCGAGGGCCGGGAGAAGACCGGCATCCCGCTTGCGATCAACGGTGTGTTCGGCAATCTCGGGGTGGCCGCGGCGGCCTTGCTTACCGGCTGGTTGATCGACACCGGCGGCTGGCGCAGCGCGTTCGTCCTGCCGGGTGCCGTCTCCATCGCGATCGGTATCGGCTACGCGGGGTTCCTGTGGGCCGGACGCGCCGGAAGCGCGGTGGGGCGTACGGGCGAAACGGCCGTCCGATCGCCCGGTGCGGGCGTGTCGTCGATCGGACGCGCGGCGTTCCTCCGCGTCTTGTCGATCATCGTGTTTACGACCGCTATCGGCGGGCTAATCTTCCAGAGCACGACCTTCGCGCTGCCGAAGGTGTTCGATGAGCGGCTCGCCGGACTCGCCGGATCCGCGACTGAGATCGGCGGCTATGCGTTCCTGGTCTTCGGGGTGGCGGGGCTGGCGCAGCTGGTGGTGGGCTATCTCGTCGACCGCCGTTCGGTGCGCACCGTGTTCGCCTTCGTCGCCGGGCTTCAGGCGGTGTTGTTCGCGGTCATGTACCAGCTCACCGGGCTTGCCGCGCTTGTCGTCGCCCTGGCCTTCATGCTCGTCGTGTTCGGGCAGATCCCCATCAACGACGTTCTCGTGGGCCGCATCGCGAGCAGTGCGTGGCGCAGCCGACTCTACGCCATCCGCTACATCGTGACCTTCTCGGTGATGGCTTCCACGATTCCGGTCATCGCGGGGATCCACGCGAGTTGGGGGTTCTCGGCGCTGTTCGCCGTGATGGCCGTGGCGGCGGGTTGCATCCTGGCCGCTGTCCTGATGCTTCCCCGCACCGTGTCGCCGGCGGCAAATCCGGTCTAGTCTTGCGGAGGACTCGAAGGGGAGGGCCCATGCGCGCGACACGGCGTGCGGTGCTGGCGGGCGCGGGCGCGGCGCTTCTGGCGTCGGCGTCCGGAAGCGCGGCCGGAGAGGTCCTTTGGAAGCGCATCCCGGCGACCGGGGAACGCATCCCGGCGGTTGGGATCGGAAGCTGGATCACCTTCAACGTCGGCGGCGATCCCGCGTTGCGCGCCGAGTGCCGCGCCGTCATGGCCGCTTTCTTCCAGGCGGGCGGGGGCATCGTCGATTCCTCGCCGATGTACGGCTCGTCGCAGGAGGTGATCGGCGATGCGCTGGCCAAGCTGAACCGCCCGCCGGGCCTGTTCTCCGCCGACAAGGTGTGGACCCGGTCCCCGGCGGGCCCCGCCCAGATCGCCGAAACGACGCGCCGCTGGGGGGTGCAGCGCTTCGACCTGTTGCAGGTCCACAACCTGATCGACTGGGAGAGGAATCTCGACATCCTCGCCGCGATGAAGGAGGCCGGCCGGCTGCGCTATATCGGCGTGACCACCTCGCACGGGCGCCGGCACGACGAGCTCGAGGCGGTCATGCGGCGGCGCCCGCCGGACTTCGTCCAGCTCACCTACAACGTCGTGGACCGGGAGGTGGAAGGGCGCCTTCTGCCGCTCGCCTTTGAGCGCGGGATCGCGGTCATCTGCAACCGGCCCTTCCAGCGCGGCCGGCTGCCGGACCGGCTCGCCGCCCACCCGATGCCCGGCTGGGCGCAGGAGATCGGCGTATCCACCTGGCCGCAATATCTCCTCAAATTCATCCTCTCCCATCCCGCGGTCACGGCGGCGATTCCCGCGACCCGGCGGGTCGATCACCTGCGGGAGAACAAGTCGTCCGCCTTCGGCCCGATGCCCGACCCGGCCATGCGCCGGCGCATGGCGGAGCATGTGCGCGATCTCTAGGACCGCGCGGTTCGTGCGGGTGGCGTAGAATTCCGCAGTGGCGGGGTCTTGGGAGCTCGAGGACTTTCTGCCGTTTTCGCCGCGGGCCTATTGGCGGCTTTTCGCGCTGGCGAACGAGGCGGCCTGGCCGGCCCAGCCATTCCTGATCGCGGGCGGAACGCTGCTCGTTCTCTTCCTGCTGACGGGCCGGCGGCCGTCACCGCGGTGGCTCGGCCCCGCACTCGGGGCGGCGTGGCTCTGGGCCGGGTGGCAGTTCGTGGCGCTGCGCTACGGAGCGCTCAACTGGGCCGCGCCGACCCTCGCCTGGGGGTTCTATGTAGAGGGCGCCCTCCTGGCCGTGCTCGGCCTCGCGGGCCGGCCGGTTTTCGCGGGGAGGGGGAGGGGTGCTCGCGCGGGTACCGGGCTTCTGGCGGCGGCGATGCTTGCCTGGCCGATCCTGGCGTTCGTCGACGGGCGGCCGTGGCGCGAGGCGGAGGTCTTCGCGGTCGCGCCCGACCCGACCGCCGCCGCCACGCTCGCCCTGCTTGCGGTTGCCGCGCGCGGCCGATGGACCGCGCTCCTCTGCGTCGTTCCGGCGCTGTGGCTCGCGCTCTCCGCACTCACGCTCTTTGCGATGGGCGTTTGGCAAGGCTGGGCGGTGCTTGCGGCCCTGCTTGCCGGGCTCGCCGCATGCGCAGCGCGCCGCCCGTAAACGCGGCCAATTTCGCTGGACCCGCCGCGCCCGGGCTGCCATTACCCTCGCGAAAACGGGATGCGCCGGGGGGATGGGCCGATCGTCATGTCGGGAGAAATCAGGGGCCGGGTCGCGAGCGGCATCGGGCAGGGCAGGCATTTCACCCAGCTCGCATGGGCGCGCGAGCAGTTCGCCGACCGGCTGGGAATCGATCCCTGGCCCGGGACCTTCAACATCGTTGTCGACGATCCCGACGCCATGCCCGTCTGGGTGCGGCTCAAGCGAACGCCCGGCATCCGCATGGAAAACCCCAATGACGGCCCGCACGACTGCGACGCGCGCTGCTACCCGGTCACGGTGGAGGGGCGGATCGACGGCGCGATCGTCTACCCCGAGGTCGAGGGCTATCCGCCCGCGCAAGTGGAGATCGTCGCCGACATCGACCTCCGCGAAGCGCTGGGCGTGGAGGACGGCGATCCGGTCACTCTGACGTTCGGACGGGCAGGGGGCTGACGCGGTGCCGGAATCCCGATGCATTGTCAGGGCCGAGGCGGAGCTCTGGCGCTACCCGCTGGCGGGGCCGACCGGCGGGTCGGGCATCACCGCCGTGGATGTCATCGTCGTCTCTCTGGAAGATTCCCGGGGCGAGACCGGGCTCGGCTTCAGCTACGTGCTCGGCGGCGGCGGCGGGGTCGTGAAGGCGGCGGCCGAGGACCTGCTGGCGAGGTTCGTGGCGGGCGAGCGTTGCGTGCCGCCCGAGGCGCTCTGGCGCCGCCTTGCCGCGTCGCTGAACCGTGTCGGGCGCGGCATCGGCTATGTCGCGATCGCGGCCGTCGACGTGGCCGCTTGGGACCTGCACGCCCGCGCGGCCGGGGTACCGCTCTACGCCGCGCTCGGCGGGGTGCCCCGCTCGGTCCCGGTGTACGGGTCCGGCGGCTTCCGACCGGACCAGGACCCCGACGCCGCGGTCGCCCGGGCGCTTGCCTATGCCGGGCGGGGCTGCAAGGCGGTCAAGCTCCGGGTCGCGGGGAACCGGGCCGATGTCGCGCGGATGCGCGCGGTTGCCGACGCCCTGCCGGAGGGGGTCGACCTGATGGTCGATGCGAACGAGCGCTGCGACCTCGCCCGCGCGCTCTGGCTGGCCAACGAATGCGCGGCCGTCGACGCCCTCTGGCTGGAAGAGCCGCTGCCGGCGGATGCGCTCCAGGGCTACGCCGCGCTTGCCGCCCGGTCTCCGGTGCCCATCGCCACCGGCGAACATCTGCAGGGAATCGTCGAACTCAAGCCCTATTTCTCGGCAGACGCCTGCGCGGTGCTTCAGCCCGACCTCGCCATGATGGGCGGGATCGGCGAGTGCCTGCGGGCGGCGCGGATCGCCGAGTACCACGACGTTTCGGTGTCGCCCCATTTCCTGCCGGCGCTCTTCGTCCATCTCGCCTGTGCGCTCCCGAACGTCCGCTGGCTGGAAGATTTCCCGCTGCTCGAACCCCTGTTCGACGCGCCCCTCGCAATGGACGAAAATGGCGCGATGACGCCCGGCGATGCGCCCGGCCACGGCCTTGCCTGGGCGTCCGGCGCCCGCGAGGCGTACCGCATCCAGGACTGAGGCGTTCCGATGAAGCTTTGCCGCTACAACGACCAGAAGCTCGGCCTCGTGGCGGGCGAGCAGTTGATCGACGTGACCGAGTCGATCGCGGCGGCCGGCGAGTGGCGCTGGCCGATGCCGCCCGGAGACCGGTTGATCGCCGCGCTCGATGCCGTCCGGGCCGACGTGGAAGAACGGCGCAAATGGGGATTCGTCCAGCTCCACGAGAGCGTGTCGCTGCTGAGCCCCGTCGCCAACCCGACGAAGGTGATCGGCGCGCCCGCCAACTACCGTGCCCATATCGACGAGGCGAACGCCGATCCCGGCATCACCTTCGGGACGACGACGAGCGCCATCGACGAGTACGGGCTGTTCCTCAAGAACCCGGTCCCGGTCGGGCCGTCCGAGGGTGTTGCGCTCCTCTACACCGACCGGCGCAACGACCACGAGTTGGAGCTCGCGATGATCGTGGGGCGCGCCGCCAAGGATGTTTCCGAGGCCGATGCGCTCGATCACGTCGCGGGCTATGCCATCGGGCTCGACATGACGGTGCGCGGGCGCGAGGACCGCAGCCTGCGCAAGGCGATCGACAGCTATTCCGTGCTCGGACCCTGGATGGTCACCGCCGACGAAATCGACGACCCCGACGCGCTCGCGCTCAGGCTCTGGGTCAACGGCGAGTTGCGCCAGGACTCGACCACCGCGAACCAGATCTTCGACTGCCGCAAGCTGATCGCCTACGCCTCGCGCCACTACACGCTCTATCCGGGCGACGTGATCATGACCGGGACGCCCGAGGGCGTCGGCCCGGTCCGGCCCGGCGACGTCATGCGCTGCGAGATCGAGGGCATAGGCGCGATGGAGGTCGCCGTCCGGGCCGCCGGATGAAGATCGAGATCAGGCCCCTCGAAGAGGCCGACCTCGAGGCGGCCGAGCATGTTTGCCGGCTCGCCTTCGGCACGTTTTTCGGCCTCCCCGATCCGGTCTCCTTCCGCGGCGACGGGGCGCTCGTCCGGCCGCGCTACCTCGCCGATCCGTCGGGCGTGCTGGTCGCGGAGACCGAAGACGGCATCGTCGGCTCGGGCGTGGTGACGAGCTGGGGCAGCGTCGGCCTGTTCGGGCCGCTCACCGTCCACCCGGACCGCTGGAGCTCCGGGATCGGACGGCGCCTCAGCGAAGCCATGCTCGATCTGCTGGATTCGCGCGACCACGAATTCGTCGGGCTGCTGACCCATCCGCAGAGCACGCGCCATGTCAGGCTCTACGAGTCGTTCGGTTTCGAGCTTCAGCGCCCCATCGCCGTGTTGCGGCGCGGGGTGCGGCCCGCCGCGATGCCCCGCCGCGCGCGGGTTCTCACCCACCTCGACGACTGCGCCGCCTGCCGCGAAGTCTCCGACACGGTCCGGTCCGGCCTCGACCACACGCGCGAGATCGCCTCGGTCCTGCGCCACGGGCTGGGCGACACCGTGCTGCTCGCGCGCGCGGACGGCCGGGAGGGGCTTGCGGGTTACGCGGTCTGCCACCACGGCGCCGGAACCGAGGGCAATTCGGCGCTCCTGTTCGTGAAGGCCGCGGCGGTACGGCCGGGTCCGGACGCGGCGCGGGACCTCGGCGATCTGCTCTCGGCCTGCGAGGCGCTCGCCGCGCGCCGCGACGCCGGGGAGATCGCGGCGGGCACCAATACCGGCCGCCGCGAGGCGTACCGGATCCTCCGCGAGCGCGGCTATCTGAGCTTCATGAACGCCGTCGCCATGCTCCGCCCGGCGGGCGAGGGCTACGGAACGCCCGGCGTCTACGCGATCGACGACTGGCGTTAGGCGGGCGCTACTTCTCCAGGTCGAAGATGCGCTTCGCGTTGAGGCCGAGGATGTTCTTGCGCGCCTCGTCGTCGAGGAACGGGATGTCCCAGATCACCGCCGGCGGATCGAAGTCCCAGTGCGGCCAGTCGGACGCGTAGAGGAGCTGGGTCCTCGCTGCGGTCATCTCGAACGTGAGTTCCAGCGCCTTGAGGTTGTCGGTCTCGAGCGGCTGCGAGGTGTAATACATCTCCGCCATGTACTCGCTCGGCTTCCGCTTCAGGAGCGGCGCCTCCGAGGTGCGCATCATGTAGGTGTGGTCGAGACGCTGCATCAGCCACGGCACCCATGAGAGCCCGCTCTCGATCCACACGACCGGCAGGTTGGGGAAGCGCTCCGGCAGGCCGTTCATCACCCAGTTGGTGCAGTGGACCACATTGCACCAGACGAACGACAGCGCGTGCATCGAGGCGAAGCGGTTGATCTGCATCATCGAGGGGTCCTGCCAGTAGTAGCCGGCATGGAACCCGAGCGGCAGGCCGCGCTCCTCAAGCGCGCGGTAGACCTTCATGTAGTGGTTATGGTGGACCGGCTTGTTGCGCACCGAGGTGACCATGAATCCGACGACGCCCGGCGCATCGCCGAACTCCTCGACCGTCTTGAGCGCCTCGTCGGCGTCGTTGAAGGGCAGGAACGCCATCGACTTGAGCCTGTCGTCCTGCGCCAGCAGCGTGTCGACGGTCCAGCGGTTGTAGGCATTTCCCAGCAGCGGCTCCATGTCGAACTGCGGGTGCATGCCGAGGAACAGCATCGGCGTCGGAAACACGATCTGCTTGTCGATCGACATCGACTCGTAGGCGCGCCTCGCCAGCACCACGTCGCGGTGGAGCCCGTTCTGCTCGGCGGTCTCGCGCCTCGCCGCCTGGTGCGGAATCCGGCCGCCGCAATCCTGGTAGCGCAACGCCAGATCGCCGTTGAGGCCGTAGGGCGGCGTGCCGGTGCGGTTCTGCAGATAGTCGAGCGCCTGGGAGCGGATCACCTCGTCGTCGAGGTAGCCGATGATGTCGGCCCAGGACTCGCTCTCGGTGTGGTGGGAATCCATGTCGACGATGAAGACGTCGTCGAAATTGCGTTCGTCCGCCTGTCGCCGGGCGCGCGCGAGGATCTCCCTTGTGTCGGTGGATACGTCGATCTGTCTGACCGGGTTTTCCCGCAGGGGCTCGAGTCCGCTGTCCATCCTCTCCGCTCCTTCAGTCGTCCGCGCCGGGCCGCGGCCTGCGGAACCACATCGCGAGGTCGAACGTATTGAGGTTCGCCGCGTGAAGCATCTCCGTCACCGTCACCACGACATCGGTCGCCGTCGCCGACTCGGAGGAAACGAAGGGCAGGAACACCCGGTCCTCCATCTCGATCTTGTTGGCGAACAGCCGTGTGCCCGCGGTCAGCAGCCGCTGCACCATCTCGTCCGGGACCGCCTCCGTAGTCCCGTCGTCGAGCGCCTTTTCGGCGATCGCGAGCGCCTTTGCCGTCGCCTCTCCGAGCGCGTCCAGATCGGGCGCGCGCCGGTCGTCAGACGACGACATAAACCTCTCCGTCCGCGACCTTCACGTCGTAGGGCTTGAGCCTGACGTTCCTGTCGCCCGGGTGGCGGCCGGTCTTGATGTTGTACTCGTAACCGTGCCAGGGGCAGACGATGTGAATGTCGGTCTCGGAGAAGCGCAATCCCTTCGATGTCTTGTCGTCGCCCAGCACCTCCTCGACCCTGCCGAGGATCTTTCCCTGGCAGACCGGCCCGCCCTGGTGGACGCAGTTGTTCTCGTAGGCATAGAACTCCCCGCCCACGAAGAAGATGCCGATCTCGAGATCGCCTTGGGCGATGATCTTCCGATCGCGCTCGCCGAACTCGTCCTGCTTGCCGACGTAAATCTCCGCCACTCCGGATCCTCCCTCGCGTGGGCATTCGACCGGACCGAGTTATAGAGGCGGAGGCGCGGCCGCGCCAGACGGTGGTTTCAGAGTTCCCGCAGGAAGGCGTCGAGCGCGGCCACGCATTCGGGCTCGTCGAGCGTCGGCGCGTGACCGGTACGGGGCACGGTGACCATGCGGGCGTCGGGCCGTTCGCGGCCCATCCGGGCGAAGCAGTCGGCCGTCAGCAGCCGCGAGGCGTCGCCGCGGAAGGCGAGCATCGGAACCGGGCGCAGGCCGCGGAAGAAGGGCCAAAGATCGGCGGTCGCACCGCCATCGGCGAGGGTCGGCTTGACGATGTTCACGTCCCAGTCGAAGTGAAGCAGCCCGTCCTTCCCCTCGCGAAAGGTGTTGCGGGCCATCGCCTCGAACATCGCCGCGTCCTGGTAGACGAGGTCGGGCAGATGCGTCCGGATCGTCCGTACCGCGCTTTCCCAGTCCGGCTGCGGCCGGTCGACGCGGATATAGGAAAGGATGGGCTCGAGGCCGCCGCGTTCGATTTCCGGGCCGATGTCGTTCAGCACGACGCCGGCCAGCGCGGACGGCATGGTCGCGCCCATCGCCATGGCCAGCACCCCGCCGAGCGAGGTTCCCACCACCACGACGCGATGGACGCCCGCGACCGGAAGCAGATGGGCGATGTCGTTGAGATAGCTCGCCGGACGGTAATTGCGCCAGTTCGGATCGTAGTCCGACCGTCCGCGGCCCCTGAGGTCGAGGCAGAGCACCCGGCGTTCCGCCGCCAGCCGCCGCGCGAGCGCGTCGAAATCCTTCGCGTTGCGGGTGAGCCCGCCGAGGCAGAGCACCGGCGTCGCCGCGGAGTCCGGATCGCCGTAGTCGCGGAAATAGAGGCCGAGCCCGTCCTGGGCGGTGAAGCGGCGCTCGCGGTAGGCGGCGTCAGTCACCGAGCAGCGGCGGCAGCTCGGCAAGCGAGGCGAGCTCCGCCTGGATGTCGCCGGGCAGGACCTCGGCGGTCTGGCCGTAACGGTTGATCCAGGCCACCCGGAAACCGAACGCGGCCCCGCCATGCGCGTCCCAGCCGTTGGCCGAGAGAAAGCAGATCCGCTGGGCCGGCAGTTTCAGGTCGTCGACCGGCATCTGGTACACCGAATGGTAGGGCTTGAAGATTTCCGTGCGGTCGACCGAGTAGATCGCGTCGATCAGCCCGTCGAAGCCGGCGTTCTTGACCGCCGCGACCAGCATCGTCATCGAGCCGTTGGACAGGATCGCGGTCTTGGTGCCGGCCTGCTTGACGCGCTCCAGGCAGTCCCGCGCATCCGGGAAGGGCTCGAGGCTGAGATAGAGCTGCATCAGCTCGGCACGCAGCGCCGGATCGTCGAGCCCGACGACCTTCATCGAGTGGTCGAGCGCTTCTCCCGTCACATGCCAGAAATCGACGAACCGTCCCATCAGGCTGCGGAGCCAGGTGTATTGCAGCTGCTTTTGCCGCCAGAGCGCCGAAAGCTCGTCCGCCCGGTCGCCGATCCTGTCGCGGCAGCGATCCACCGCAGAATTGAAGTCGAACAGCGTGCCGTATGCGTCGAAGACGCAGGCGCCGATATCGTCGAAGCCCGGCGCGGTCATCGGTCCGCACCGTTTGCCGACGGGTCCTGCGCCCGCGAGGGGACCCATACAAGCGCTTCGCCGTCGATCACCACCGTCTCGCCGACGCTGCACACGGTCGAGATGGTGGCCCGGTTCTTGCCGCGGTCGATCTCGATGACGGTCGCGCGGACGTTCACCGTGTCCCCGATCCGGACCGGCGCCCTGAAGCGGCTGTTCTGGCTGAGATAGATCGCGCCCGGGCCGGGCATGCGGGTTCCGAGCACGGCGGAAATCAGGCTCGCGGTGTGCGCGCCGTGCACGATCCGGCCCTCGAAGCGGCTGCGGGACGCGAACTCCTCGTGGACGTGGAGCGGGTTGTCGTCGCCGCAAAGGCCCGCGAACAGGCTGACATCGCCGTCCGTGATCGTGCGTCCGTAGACTGCGGACATTCCGACCTCCAGGTCCTCCATGTAATAACCGTGCAGCGGATCGTCCGCGGTCGGCGGGGATTGCGAATCCATCTCTGCTCCTGTCGGGCTAATCGGACGAGCGCTTCTGGAACCCCTGCACGAAGGCGTCCCTGAAGGTCTCGAAGGCCTTGGTCCCCATCGGCATCCAGGTCTTCATCAGGGCCTCCGGATCCATCGCCGCGACATGGGCGCTCAGCTGGTTCTGGATCTCGGACATCATCTCCCGCTGGAACGCCTCGACATCCGGCAAACCGAGAAAGGCGCGGGCTTCCTGGGGGGTACAGTCGATATCGATGGACAGCTTCATCGTTCGCTCTCCTGCCGCCGCGTCAACTGCGCCTTTTAACATAGGATCCGGGCGCGGGTTCGATAACGCCGAGTTCGCCCTCGCCGGGCTTTCGGGCGGGAACCTTCTTGCCCGATCGCCGGGACAGCCAGCGATGCCAGTCCGGCCACCAGGAACCCGGGCGCTCCGCCGCGTCGGCGAACCAGGATTCGAAATCGTCGTGGACCGCGTCGCCCTCGACCAGCCAGTGCTGGTACTTCTTCTTCTCGGGCGGGTTGATCACTCCCGCGATGTGGCCGGATCCCGCGAGGACGAACCGCTTCTTGCCGCCGAACAGCCGGGTCAGCTTGAACACCGAGCCGGCGGGCGCGATGTGGTCCTCCTTGGAGGCCTGGATATAGGTCGGGATTCCGATCCGGCCGAGGTCGATCTTCTCGCCCAGCAGCTCGAATTCGCCGGGACGGGCGAGGTTGTTCCGCTGGTACATGTTGCGCAGGTAGTCGATGAAGAGCTGCGCCGGGAAGTGGGTCGAATCGGCGTTCCAGTAGAGCAGGTCGAACGCCGGCGGCTCCTTGCCCAGCAGGTAGTTGTTGATCACGAAGTGCCAGATCAGGTCGTTGGCGCGCAGCGCGTTGAAGGTTCCCGCCATGTCCGCCGCGTCGAGATAGCCCTTCTCGCGAACCTTGTCTTCCAGCGCGTCCATGTGGGCTTCGTCGGTGAAGATTCGGAGCTCGCCCGCATCCTCGAAATCGACCTGCGCTGCGAAGAAGGTCGCGGCGCCGATCCGCTCGTCTCCCACGGCGTCCATGTAGGCGAGCGCGGCGGCGAGCAACGTGCCGCCGATGCAATAGCCGATCGCCGTCGTCTGGCGTTCCCCCGTCGCCCGCTCGATGGCCTCAAGCGAGGCGAGGATTCCGTCCCGGAGATAGTCGTCGAAGGAAAGCGCGGCATGGCTCTCGTCCGGGTTGACCCACGAGATGACGAAGACCGTGTAGCCTCGGTCGACCGCCCAGCGGATGAACGAGTTATCCGGCCGAAGATCGAGGATATAGAACTTGTTGATCCAGGGCGGCACGATCAGAAGCGGCTTCCGGTAAACCGTCTCGGTGCTGGGCTCGTACTGGATGAGCTGCATCACCTCGGTCCGATGCACGACCGCCCCCGGGGCGGTGGCGACGTTGCCGCCGACCTCGAAGGCGTCCATGTCGGTCTGCCTGGGGCGCAGCCCGTGCTCGGAATCCTTGAGATCCTCCGCGAGTTGCTGCAGGCCCCGCATGAGACTTTCACCCTTGGTCTCGCGCATTTCGCGCAGGACCACCGGGTTGGTCAGTGCGAAATTGCCGGGCGAGAACGCGTCGACGATCTGGCGTCCGACGAAGTCGAGCTTTTCCGCACCGGCCCGGTCGAGACCTTCGATCCCGGCGAGGCTGCGCCTGAGCCACCGGGCGTTGAGCAGGTAGGACTGCTTGAGGAAATCGAAGATCGGGTTGTCCGACCATTCGGGGTCGCGGAAACGGTTGTCGCCGGCGTCGGGCTCGATCACCGGCGCGGCTTCCTTGCCCATCATCCGGGCGGTGGTGGCGGCCCACAGCGTCTGGAAGTCGTGCCACAGCTCCATCTGGGCTTCGAGCATCTTCGCGGGGTCGACACCGATCTTGGGCTGGGCGGGAGCCTCGCCCGGCGCTTTCCCGTCGCCGGACGGGACCAGCATCGCCACCCAGTCCGACCAGCCTTCCTGCCATTGCTGGGCCGTCGCGCCCATGATCTCGCCGAGCGCGGCGACTGGGTCGGTCTCGCCCCCGTGTTCCTTGTCCTTGCCCGTCATCCCCTTCGCGCCATGTCGTGATCGATCCCTGCGCCCAGGGCGAGTCTATGCCGCCTTCGCGCCCGGAAAAAGCGGGCACGGCGGAATCGCCGCGCCCGCTGCCGGGGATCGACGCTTACGCGGCGTAGGGCTTGAGGAAGGTCTCCACGGTCTCGTTCGCGCGCGCGCTGAGCGGCGCCGAGGCCTTGATCATCGAGTCGCTGACGATCCGGTTGATCATGGTGGTCTGGGCGACGGCGCGATTGACCGATTCCTTGCCGGCCTCGATCTGGATGGCCATGAACTCCTGCGGCGTCTTGACCGCCGACAGCCGCTCCATCAAGTCGAAGTTCCGGGCGACGGAAGTGCGGGCGTAATCGGCCATTTCGGCGATGCACGCCTGCGCGCCTTCGATGGCGTGCGCGGAGGCTTCGGCCAGCGCGTCCAGGTTGGCGGTGCCGACGGTCTTGGCCATCTCGACCTGCGCGTGGACCTGGGCGGCGGTATCCGCGGCGGCCTTCCGGGTGTCCTTGCCGGCGGGCTTTTCGGTGGTCATCGGATGTCTCCTCGATCTCGAGTGAACGGTGATTTTGCGATGCAAAAAAATCATATAGGAAGAAATCAGCGTCTTTCAAGCAATTTTTTTGCAAAACAAAATTCAGGGTATTTTGCGGCACAACAAGGGCCTGCCCTGTGCCACAATGATGACCCGAGGGAGCGAGAGCGCCTTGCCCGACCGAAGCGCCGAAGACGAGCCGATCGTCATCAAGAAGTACGCCAACCGCCGGCTGTACAACACGGCGACCGCGTCCTTCGTGAAGCTGGACGACCTCCACCGGATGGTGAAGGACGGCGAGCTGTTCGTGGTGCGGGACGAGAAGACCGGGCGCGACATCACCGCGTCGGTTCTGGCCCAGATCATTGCCGAGGAGGAGACGCGGGGCCACAGCGTTCTGCCGCACGCATATCTGCGCCAAGTGCTCAAGGCCTATAGCGAAGGGGTCGGTCCGCAGCTCGCCGCCTATCTGGAGCGCAGCATGGAGGCTTTCGCGAGCCACCAGCAAAGCGTCGCCCGACAGATGGGAGAGATGCTCGATCCCGGCACCGCGTTCGACCGGATGGCCGACATGTCCCGGCGCAACCTCGAGGAATTCCAGCGCTCCCTGGCGGCCTTCGCGGGACAGCCGACGGCCCCCGCGGCCGAGGGAGAAGATACGGACCCGCTCGAACGCAAGATCAGGGACCTGGAAGCGCGGATCGCCGAGCTCGAGCGCACGCGCCGGCCCGCATCGTCGAACGGCGGCGACTAACGTACCCCGCATGGCGCCGCCGCTTGCCCGGCCCCCCGGGTCGGGGGTAGGTTGTCCCGCAGCGATCCGCCGGCTTGCGCGGCGGCAAACAACCGGCTGGAGATAGCCATGTTCAACGGCTCCATCTGCGCGTTGATCACGCCGTTCCGCGATGGCGCCGTCGACGAGGAGGCCTACGAGGCGTTCGTCGACTGGCAGATCGAGGAGGGCACCAACGCCGTCGTCCCGTGCGGGACCACCGGGGAATCGCCGACGCTCAGCCACGAGGAGCACAGGCGGGTGACCGAAATCTGCATCGGCGTGGCGAAAGGACGCGTGCCGGTGATCGCGGGCACGGGGTCGAACTGCACCGAAGAGGCCATCGACCTCACCCGCCATGCCAGGGAGGCGGGGGCCGACGCGGCGCTGGTGGTCACCCCCTACTACAACAAGCCGACCCAGGAGGGCCTTTACCGCCACTACAAGGCGCTCAACGACGAGGTCGATATCCCGATCATCATCTACAACATTCCCGGGCGCTCCATCGTCGACATGAAGGTCGAGACGATGGCCCGGCTCGCCGAACTGCCCAACATCGTGGGCGTCAAGGACGCCACCGCCGACGTGTCCCGCGCGACGCAGCAGCGCCTCGCCGCGGGCGTCGATTTCTGCCAGCTCTCCGGCGAGGACGTCACCCAGCTCGGCTTCCTCGCCCAGGGCGGCGACGGCTGTATCTCGGTGACCGCCAACGTGGCGCCCAAGGACATGTCGGAGATGCACCGCGCCTGGCGGGACAGGGAGGTGGATACCGCCCAGCGCATCAACGAGCGTCTGATGCCGCTCCATTCCGGCCTGTTCTGCGAGACCAGCCCGGGCCCGGCGAAGTACGGCGCGAGCCTGCTCGGCAAATGCCTGCCCGACACCAGGCTGCCGCTCTGCGAGATCGCCGAGAGCTCCAAGCGGACGGTCGAAGACGCGATGCGCTCTGCCGGGCTCCTCAATTGACGGCATGGCGCGGGGGACGACCCGGGTCGCGGCGGACAACCGCAAGGCACGGCGCAACTATTCGATCGAGTCCTCTCTCGAGGCCGGGATCCAGTTGACCGGCAGCGAGGTGAAATCGCTGCGCGCCGGGCGCGCGAACATTTCCGAAGCCTATGCGCGGCCGGTCGAACGCGAGATCTTTCTCGTCAACGCGCATATCGCCGAGTACGAGCAGGCGGGCCCGGCCGGGCACGAGGCGAGGCGGCCGCGCAAGCTGCTCCTGCAACGCCGCCAGATCGACCGGCTGCTCGGCGCGGTGCAGCGGGACGGCGCGACCATGGTGCCGCTCAGACTCTATTTCAACGACCGCGGGATCGCCAAGCTGGAGCTCGGCCTCGCCCGCGGCAAACGCCAGTACGACAAGCGCCAGACCGAGAAGAAGCGCGACTGGCAGCGCGAGCAGGCGCGGCTCATGCGCGGAAAGGAATAGCGTGGCAGGTGACGACCCGACCCGGCTCGCCGGCTATGGCGGGAAGCCGGTGCGGCGAAAGCGGGCTTGAGAGAGGTCCGCGGCTACCTCCGATCGAGCGTTTCGCGGACGATCGCGATGACGGCGTGGAACATCGCTTCGGTCAGCCGGCCGGTGTTCAGGTTGTAGCGCGAGCAGTGGTAGCTGTCGGCGAGGGTGAGCCCGCCGCCCAGCGTGTGCATCGCGCCGTGCGCGAACTTGAAGCCGGCGACCCGGCGGCCGAGCGCCCGGACGACCGAGGTATGGGCGACGGTGCCGAGCGCCAGGACGACGGCGAGCCGCGGCATCGCCTCGATCTCGCCGGCGAGGAACCGGCGGCATGCGTTTATCTCCGCGCCGACCGGCCGGTTTTCCGGCGGCACGCACCGCACCGCATTGGTGACCCGGCAATCGACGAGCGTCAGGCCGTCGTCCGCGCGCCTGTCGTAACCCCCCGTCGCGAAACCGAACTCGAGCAACGTGGCGTAGAGCAGGTCGCCGGCATAGTCGCCGGTGAAGGGGCGTCCGGTCCTGTTGGCCCCGCGCAGTCCGGGCGCGAGTCCGACGATCAGGAGACGGGAGTCGAGCGGGCCGAACGAGGGAACCGGCGCGTTATGCCAGCCCGGCTCGGCCGACCGGTGACGCGCGCGAAACCCGGCCAGGCGGGGGCACAGGCCGCAATCGCGCGGCGGTTCCTGGGGCGTCATGCGCTTTCCGCCGACGGCGGGAGGTCAGTCGATGTCGACGGTATCGAAATCCGGCCGCGCCGGGGTCGGGATGCGGTTCTCCGTCTGGCGGGGCGCACGCGCGATCTGCGGCGCGAGATCCTGCAATTCGATGAAGGAATCGGCCTGGCGCCGCAACTCGTCCGCGACCATCGGGGGCGACGATCTGAGCGTCGAGACCACGCTGACGCGGACCGCCTTGCGCTGGACCGCCTCGATCAGCCGGCGGAAGTCGCCGTCGCCCGAGAACAGGACGATGTGGTCGACCTTCTTGGCCATTTCCATCACGTCGATGGCGAGCTCGATGTCCATGTTGCCCTTGATCTTCCGGCGCCCCATGGCGTCGGTGAATTCCTTGGTGGGCTTGGTGACGAGGGTGTAGCCGTTGTAGTCGAGCCAGTCGACGAGCGGGCGGATCGGCGAATATTCCTGATCTTCCACCAGCGCGGTGTAGTAGAACGCCCGCACCAGCCGTCCCTGGGCCGAAAAAAGGTCCAGGAGGCTCTTGTAGTCGATGTCGAAGCCGAGCGCCCGTGCCGCCGAATACAGGTTCGACCCGTCGATGAATATGGCGATGCGCTCCTGCGGATAAAAATTCATGGGTTTGCCTGAGCCTTTCCGATACCGTTCCGCAGCGATGGTCCTTAATTCGATAGCAGTCTAGCCTCTTTACCGTCGCTCGTAAATCTGTCCAGAAGTTCTCTTTAAGCGTGTTTCTATAGGGAATGCAAACTTTATTTCGGCACGCATCATGGATAATGATAGGAGTAACGGTCGGGCAGGAAAGTTCACAAGTTCGTTACACCGCGTCGACAAGGGCATCTTCGTCGCGGTCGGGTCGAACCTGCCGCTGACGGCCGAGGGATCGCCGCTCGAGAGTTGCGAACGGGCGCTGCGGGCATTGACCGACGAGCCGGTGGATATCCTGGCGCGGTCGCGCTGGTACCGTTCGTCCCCGGTGCCGGTTTCCGGCCAGCCCGACTTCGTCAACGGCGTGGTGCGGGTCGCCACGCCCCTCGGGCCCGGCGGTCTCCTCGCCTCGCTGCACGCCGTCGAAGACCGGCTCGGGCGAACCCGGAAGATAAGGAACGAGGCTCGGATCATCGACCTGGACCTGATCGCGTATGACGGGTTGTGCCGCGAGGCGGACCCGTCCGGCGACGGTCCGGTTCTGCCGCATCCGAGGCTGGAGCAGCGCGCGTTCGTGCTCCTGCCGCTCCGCGATATCGCGGCCGGGTGGAGGCACCCAAGGAGCGGCAGGACATTGTCCGACCTCATCGCGGACCTGCCCGCCGGGCAACGTTGCACCGCGCTTTCCTGAGTTCCGGCGCCGTTTTGCGATGTTATTGATATTGCTTGCTGATCGTGCCGCGCTGCCCTATATCTCCCGCGACGGCGGATATCGGAGAGCGAAGCAGCCATGGCGCGGGTTACCGTAGAAGATTGCATTCTCAAGATTCCCAACCGCTTCCAGTTGGTCATGGTCGCGGCGCAGCGTTCGCGCGAGCTGTCGATCGGGGCCGAATTGACCGTCGACCGCGACAACGACAAGAACCCTGTCGTCGCGCTTCGCGAGATCGCCGACGAGACGGTCGACACCGAGGAGATCGAGGCTTCGCTGGTTCGCGGACTGCAGAAATACGTCGACATCGACGAGCCGTCGGAAGAGGGCGACGGCTTCCTCGTGGAGGACGACGCGTTCGCCGACTTCGCGCAGATGGGTTTCCGTCGGGCCGACGCGATATCTCCGATAGCCTCGGCGCCGGAGACCGAGGAGGGTGGCCCCGCCATGGTCGCGTTCCAGGATATCTCCGAAGCGGAGGCCAGGAGCGAGTCGGACGACAAGCCGGAAGAGGAAATCTGACCGGCAGAGGCGCCGCCGCCCGGCTCGCCGGGTGCCGGTCGGACGCGGTGGGAACGAGGATGCCGGCGTGGCTGCGGGCGGCGATGGATCGGCGCGATGATCCGGCAATATGAACTTGTGGAGAGGGTCAAGGCCTACGACCCGTCGGCCGACGAGGATGCGCTGAACCGCGCCTACGTATTCTCGATGAAGGCGCACGGCAGCCAGACCCGCGCCTCCGGCGATCCCTATTTCTCGCACCCGGTCGAGGTCGCGGGAATCCTCTCCGAGTTGAAGCTCGACTGCGCCTCGATCGTGACGGGGCTTCTCCATGACACCGTGGAAGACACGGTCGCCACCCTGCCGGAGATCGAGGCTCGCTTCGGCGGCGAGGTCGCGCGCCTGGTCGACGGCGTGACCAAGCTCTCCCTGCTCGAACTCCAGTCCGACGATACGCGCCAGGCCGAGAATTTTCGCAAGCTGCTGCTGGCGACTTCGCAGGATATCCGCGTGCTGTTGATCAAGCTCGCCGACCGCCTGCACAACATGCGCACCCTCCACTTCGTGCCGTCGCCCGCCAAGCGCCGGAGGATCGCCGCGGAGACCATGGAGATCTACGCCCCGCTCGCCGAGCGGATCGGCATGCAGCATGTCAAGGACGAGCTCGACGAGCTTTCCTTCGGGCAGCTCTACCCCGATGCCGCGGCCTCGATCGAGAAACGGCTGGGCTATCTCCGCGAAACCTCCGGCGAGGTCATCCCCAAGATCGCGGAGCGGCTCAGGGAGGTTCTGTCGGAGAGCGGGCTGGACGCAGAGGTATCCGGCCGCGTCAAGCGCGCCTATTCGGTCTGGCGAAAGATGCAGCGTAAGAATGTCGAGTTCGACCAACTGTCCGACGTTATGGCGTTCCGCGTCGTCGTTGCCGACGTCGAGGACTGCTATCGCGCGCTCGGCATCATCCATACCGCCTTCGCCGTGGTCCCCGAACAGTTCGACGACTACATCTCGACTCCGAAGATGAACGGCTACCGGTCGCTCCACACCTGCGTCATGGGACCGGAGGGCCGCCGGATCGAAATCCAGATCCGCACCGCCGAGATGCACCAGGTCGCCGAGTACGGCGTCGCCGCGCATTGGCACTACAAGCAGGACGAGGCGAGCACCGAGGGCCCGCAATATCGGTGGCTGCGCCACCTGCTCGACATCCTCGAACAGGCGTCCGGACCGGAGGAGTTTCTCGAGCACACCAAGCTGGAGATGTACCAGGACCAGGTGTTCTGCTTTACCCCCGCCGGGGAGCTGATCGCGCTGCCGCGCGGCGCGACCCCGGTCGACTTCGCCTACGCCGTCCACTCGGAGGTCGGCGACCGGTGCGTCGGCGCCAGGATCAACGGCCGCGTGATGCCGCTGCGCACCGTGCTCGGCAATGGCGACCAGGTCGAGATCGTCACCTCCAAGACCGGCACGCCCACGCCGGCCTGGGAGGATATCGTGGTCACCGGCAAGGCGCGGGCGCGCATCCGGCGCTTCGTTCGAAGCGAACGCCGCGAGGAATTCCTCAGGCTCGGCAAGGCGATCCTGCAGAAGGGATACCGCGATGTCGGCTACAAGCCGTCCTCCGCCGTCGTCAAGCGCGTTCTCGGCAAGTTCGACGTCAAGACCGAGGACGATCTCTATGTCGCGATCGGCGAGGGTCTGATCACCGGCGCCGACGTCATCAAGGCCGTCGCGCCCAGAACGCGGCGCGGCCGGCGGGTCGCGAAGGGGGAGGACGAGGCGAAGACCGCGGACAACGTCGTACCGTTCGAGCGCAACAGGAGCGCGCCCGGCGCGGGCGATACCGTGCCGGTGCCGATCCGCGGACTGATCCCGGGAATGGCGGTCCATTACGGCAATTGCTGCCACCCGCTGCCCGGCGACCGGATCGTCGGCATCGTTACCGCGGGCAAGGGGGTGTCGATCCACACCAGGGATTGCGAGAGCCTGGAGAGCTTTCAGGCGACGCCGGAACGATGGCTGGACGTCGCTTGGGACGTCGATGCCGTCGGCGCCGATTCCCACATAGGACGGATAACCATCGTCGTATCCAACGAACCCGGTACGCTCGGCAACCTGACCACGATGATCGGCAACCATCTGGGAAACATCAACAATCTGAGGTTCACCAACAGAACCCCGGATTTTTTCGAGATGGTCCTCGACATCGAGGTGACCGACGCCGGCCATCTGACCGACATCATCGCCGCGCTGCGGGCGACGCCTTCCGTCACCTCGGTCGAGCGCGCGCGAAGCCTCTACTGAACCCGGCCCCACTCATCGGAACGCGTCGATGCCGCGACATCTTCGACTGGGAGTGAACATCGACCATGTGGCGACCATCCGGAACGCGCGCGGTGGCCGGCATCCGGATCCCGTGCGCGCCGCCCGCCTTGCCGCCTCGGCCGGCGCGGACGGCATCACCGCCCATCTCCGCGAGGACCGTCGGCACATGACCGACGCGGATATCGAAAGGCTGATCGCCGACATCGAGCTGCCGCTCAACCTGGAGATGGCCGCGACCGACGAGATGCTCGGGATCGCGCTCCGCCATCGCCCGCACGCGGCCTGTATCGTGCCGGAAAGGCGTGCCGAGCGGACCACCGAGGGCGGGCTCGACGCGGACGGGGGGCGCGGCCATCTGGCCCGCTTCGTGGATGCCCTTAATGCCGCGGGCATCAGGACCTCCCTCTTCATCGAGCCCGACGCGCGTCAGATCGAAGCGGCCGCGACGCTTGGCGCGCCCGTGGTCGAGCTCCATACCGGCGCCTATTGCGAGGCCGGCGCCGATGCCGCGCCAGCGCAGCTCGCGCGTATCGAGGAGGCCGCGGCGGCGGCGGACGCGCTCGGCCTCGAATGCCATGCCGGGCACGGAATCGCCTTCGATACCGTCGGACCCATCGCCCGCATACCCACCCTCGCCGAGCTCAATATCGGCCACTTTCTGATCGGAGAAGCCATTTTCGGCGGACTCGACAAGGCGATCGGGCGAATGAGGACGCTGATGGACACGGCGCGCCGGCCCGACGACGCGGACGTCGCGTGAGCCGGCCGGCGTGATCATCGGCACCGGCACCGATCTGATCGACATTCGCCGCATCGAGCGGACGCTCGAGCGTTTCGGCGACCGTTTTCTCGATCGCGTATTCACCGACACCGAGCGTCGGCGCTCCGAAGGCCGGGCAGGACGGGCGGCAAGCTACGCCAAGCGCTTCGCGGCCAAGGAGGCTTGCGCCAAGGCGCTCGGAACCGGGTTCCGCAAGGGCGTCTACTGGCGCGACCTCGGGGTCGTCAACATGCCCGGCGGCAAGCCCACCATGGCGCTGACCGGCGGCGCGGCGGAGCGGTTGAAGACCCTCACACCCAAGGGCATGACGCCGGCGGTCGATCTCACGATGACCGACGAGCCGCCGCTCGCGCATGCGATGGTGATAATTTCCGCGGTCGGGGAGGGATCCGACGGGTGACGACGGCGGGCCGCAAATCGGGCAAGTTTTGGGATACGATCAAGACCGTCGTCTACGCGGTGTTGATCGCGCTCGCCATCCGGACCGTCGCGTTCGAGCCCTTCAACATTCCGTCAGGATCGATGAAGCCGACGCTCCTGGTCGGCGACTACCTGTTCGTCTCCAAATATTCCTACGGCTACAGCCGGCATTCGCTGCCGCTCAGCCTGCCGCTGATTCCCGGACGCATCCTGATGTCGGAGCCCGAACGCGGCGATATCGCGGTGTTCAAGCTGCCGACGGACAACAAGACCGACTACATCAAGCGCATCGTCGGACTGCCGGGCGACCGCATCCAGGTGCGGGAGGGCAGGCTCCATCTCAACGGCGAGCAGGTCGCGCGCCGCCGCGTCGCCGACTTCGTCGAGATCGACGAGCTCGGCAGGATCCGCCGCACGCATCAATTCGACGAGACGCTGCCCAACGGCCGCACCTATCGCATCCTCGAACACACCGACCGGGGTCAGCTCGACAACACGCCGGTCTATGTCGTGCCCGAGGGGCACTATTTCGCGATGGGGGACAACCGGGACAACTCGCTCGACAGCCGGGTGCTGAGCGGCGTCGGTTTCGTCCCGGCCAAAAATCTCGTCGGCAGGGCCGAAATCCTGTTCTTCTCCATCGACGGTTCGGCCAGCGTGTGGGAATTCTGGCGCTGGCCGAGGACGATCCGCTTCGAGCGGTTCTTCGATTCCGTGGAATAGCCTTGGCCGGCCCGGTCGCCCTGGAAGAGGTCGAGGCCGCGCTGGGCTACAGCTTCGCCGACCGCGCGCTCCTCGAAGAGGCGCTCACCCACGCGAGCGCGGCGCAGGGCGTGCGCCAGGCTTCGCTCGAAAGGCTCGAATTCCTCGGCGACCGCGTTCTCGGGCTCGGGCTCGCCGCCCTGCTGATCGAGGCGTATCCCGACGAAGCCCCCGGCGATCTGGCGCGCCGCCATGCCAGGCTCGCGGCCGGGGATACGCTGGCTTCCATCGGACGGGAGATCGGTTTGCAACGGCATTTGCGAATGGACAAGGGCATCGACCGGGATAGCTTGCCGCCGTCGATGATCGAGGACGGTTGCGAAGCGATAATCGGGGCCGTCTATCTCGATGGCGGCCACGACGCGGCGATGGCGCTTGTCGCGAGGTTCTGGGAGCCGCTGATCGGGGGCCGGCCGCCACGCGACGCCAAGACGGCGCTTCAGGAATGGGCCTTGGCCCGCGCGCTGCCGCTTCCGTCCTATGCGCTCGTGGCGACCGACGGCCCGCCGCATGCGCCCACATTGACGGTTGAAGTCTGCGTGGAGGGTTGCCGGCCCGTGCAGGCGAGCGCGGGTTCGAAACGCGCCGCCGAGCAGGCCGCGGCCCGGGGCCTGCTCGACATCGTGGCAGCGACCGGTGGCTGAAGCCGCGCCCGGCGACGCCCGGCGCTGCGGCTTCGTCGCCGTGATCGGCGCGCCCAACGCCGGGAAGTCGACGCTTACCAACCGTCTCGTCGGCGCCAAGGTGTCGATCGTCACCGCGAAGGCGCAGACTACGCGCTACCGCGTGAGCGGAGTCGCGGTCGACGGCGCCGCCCAGCTCGTCTATGTCGACACGCCGGGGATCTTCGAGCCGCGCCGCCGTCTCGACCGGGCGATGGTCGCCGCCGCCTGGACCGGTGCGGCGGACGCCGATATCCGCCTGCTGCTGATCGACGCAAGGAAAGGGATCGACGAGGAGGCCGGGCGGATCCTCGCGGCGCTTGCCGCGTCCCCGGCCCATTGCGTTCTGGCGCTCAACAAGATCGATCTCGTCCGGCGCGAACGGACTCTCGGCTTGTCGCGAGAGGCGAACGAGGCCTGCGGCTTCGAGGCGACGTTCATGATTTCCGCCGCCACCGGGGACGGGACGTCCGATCTCGCCGCCTATCTCGCCGCGGCGGTGCCCCCGGGACCCTGGCTCTACCCCGAGGACCAGCTTTCGGACATGAACGACCGGCTCTTCGCGGCCGAGATCACCCGCGAAAAGCTGTTCGAGCGGCTTCATCAGGAACTGCCCTACGCGCTGACCGTCGAGACCGAGGACTGGCAGGGATTCGACGACGGCAGCGTTCGCATCGCGCAGACGGTCTTCGTGGAGCGCGACAGCCAGAAGGGGATCGTCCTCGGCCGCCAGGGCGCGCGCATCAAGTCGGTGCGCGAGCAAGCCGCGACAGAGCTGGAAGCCATGCTGGAACGCAAGGTGCACCTGTTCATCTTCGTCAAGGTGCGCCAGAAATGGGGCGACGACCCCGAGCGGTTCTCGCCCTGGGGGCTCGACTTCAACGCCTGACGGGACCGGCGATGGATTGGCAGGACCGCGGCTTCGTCATCGCCCGTTTCAAGCACGGCGAGTCGTCGCTCGTGGTGAAGCTGCTGACCGAGGCGCACGGTCTCCACGCCGGGCTGGTCCGCGGCGGGACCGGGCGCGCCGGCCGCGCCGTCTACCAGATCGGCAACATGGTCGCCGCGACCTGGCGAGCGAGGCTGCCGGATCATCTGGGAAACTACCGGGGCGAGCTGATTCGGGCCCATGCGGCGGAACTCCTCGACTCCCGGCGGTCGCTCGCCGGCCTCGCCGCGGCGGCGGCCCTGGTCGACGCAACGCTGCCCGAACGGGAACCCGCCGGCGCCGTGTTCGACGCCTTCGGCGTGCTGCTGGACCGGCTGGCGACGCCGGAATGGGCGTCCGCCTACGCGCGGTTCGAGGTCACGCTCCTCGCCGCGCTCGGATTCGGGCTCGACCTCGCATCCTGCGCCGTGACCGGAGAGACGGAGAATCTGGCTTTCGTCTCGCCGCGCAGCGGGAGGGCGGTCTCGCGCGAAGGGGCGGGCGCCTACGAAAACCGCCTGTTCGAACTGCCGCCGTTCTTGATCGATCCCGGTGAGTCGGCCGATCCTGCCGAGGTTGCCGCCGCACTGCGACTGACCGGCCATTTCCTCTCCCGCCAGGCCCTGGCCCCGGCGGAGCGCCAAATGCCGTCCGCGCGGACGCGGTTGTACGAAGCCGTGCTGCGATTGCCGTCCTCTTCCCAGGCCGAGCGCCCATGACCGACCAAGCCGATCTGTTCGAATCCGCGACTCGCGAGATCCCCCTGTCCGAAGCGTTGGGCGAGCGCTATCTCGCCTATGCCCTGTCGACCATAACCGCCCGGTCGCTGCCCGACGTGCGCGACGGGCTGAAGCCGGTCCACCGGCGCCTCCTGTTCGCGATGCGCCAGTTGCGGCTCGACCCCGATGCCGGGTTCAAGAAATGCGCCCGCGTGGTCGGCGACGTCATGGGCAAGTTCCATCCCCATGGCGACCAGGCGATCTACGACGCGATGGTGCGGATGGCCCAGGACTTCGCCGTGCGCTACCCGCTGGTCGAGGGGCAGGGGAATTTCGGCAATATCGACGGCGACGGCGCGGCGGCGATGCGCTACACGGAAGCGCGGCTCACGCGCTATGCGCTGGCCCTGCTCGACGGGATCGACGAGGACGCGGTCGATTTCCGCCCCAATTACGACGGCACCGATGACGAACCGGCGGTGCTGCCGGCGAGCGTCCCCAACCTGCTCTGCAACGGGGCGAGCGGGATCGCTGTCGGCATGGCGACCAGCATCCCGCCGCACAATCTGGGCGAGGTCTGCGACGCGGCGCTCTACCTGATCGACCGTCCCGATGCGCCCAACGGCAAGCTGGTCGAGCTGATGCCGGGACCCGATTTCCCCACCGGCGGCGTTCTGGCAGAGCCGCGCTCGGTGGTCGAGGAGGCCTACGCGACCGGGCGCGGCGCACTCCGCGTTCGGGCGCGCTGGACGGTCGAGCGGCTCAGCCACGGCCGCTACCAGATCGTGGTGACCGAGATCCCGTACCAGACCCAGAAGGCGCGGCTGATCGAGCGGATCGCCGCCCTGATCGTCGACCGCAAAATTCCGATCCTGGCCGATGTCCGGGACGAATCCGCCGAGGATCTGCGCGTCGTTCTGGAACCCGGCTCGCGTTCCGTCGAGCCGGAGATGCTGATGGCGCAGCTGTTCCGCCTTACCGAGCTCGAGACCCGCGTCTCGATAAACATGAACGTCCTCGACGGCGGCCGGGTGCCCAAGGTGATGAACCTGCGGGAGATGCTGCGCGCGTTTCTCGACCACCGCCACGACATCCTCCTGCGGCGGACCCGGCACCGGCTGGAAAAGATCGCCGGCCGCATCGAAGTGCTCGCGGGCTACTTGGTCGCCTTCGCCAACCTGGACGAGATCATCCGCCTGATCCGCGAGGCCGACGATCCCAAGGCGGCGATGATGGCGCGGTGGGAGATGAGCGAGGTCCAGGCCGAGGCGATCCTCAACATGCGCCTGCGTGCGTTGAGGCGGCTCGAGGAAGTCGAGATCGAGAAGGAGCACAAGGCGCTCAGGTCCGAACAGCGGGACCTCAGAAAGCTTGAAAAGACGGAGTCGCTGCGCTGGGAGCGGATCGCCGACGAAATCCGCGATGTCCGCGCCCGCTTCGGCGCCGAAAGCGAGGGCGGCGCGCGCCGGACCGAGATCGGCGACGTTCCGGCCGACCCCGAGATGCCGCCCGGCGAGGCGATCGAGCGCGAGCCCATCACCGTGATCTGCTCCGAAAAGGGCTGGATCCGGGCGATCCGGGGCCATCAGGAGGACCTCGCCGGCCTGAAATTCAAGGACGGCGACCGCGGGCGGTTCGTGCTCCACGCCCACACGACCGACAAGCTGCTCGCTTTCGGTACCGACGGCCGCTTCTACACCGTCCCATGCGACCGGCTGCCCAACGGGCGGGGGCACGGAGAGCCCGTGCGGCTGATGGTCGACCTCGGAAACGACCAGGACATCGTCCGGCTCCTGGTCCACGAGCCGGGCGGAAAGCTCGTCGTCGCGGCGGCGGACGGGCGCGGTTTCGCGGTGCCCGAGGACTCGGTGGTGGCGCAGACCCGCGCCGGCAAGCAGGTCCTCAACCTGTCTCCCGGAGTCGAGGCGCAGGCCTGCGCGCGCGCCGACGGAGACAGCATCGCCGTCGTCGGCGGCAACCGGAAGATGCTGGTATTCCCGCTCTCGGAACTGCCTGAGATGACGCGGGGGCGCGGCGTGATCCTGCAGCGCTATGCCCGTGGCGGTCTTTCCGACGTCGCGGTCTTCTCTCTCGCCGACGGCCTCGCCTGGCGTTCCGGACAAAGGACGCGGAGGGAGACGGCGCTCGATCTGTGGATCGGCAAGCGCGGCCAAGCGGGCCGTGTCGCGCCCAAGGGCTTCCCGCGCTCGAACCGGTTCTTCCCGCAAGACATGTGAAGCGTGCGGCCGCTCGCGGAAATTGAGCCGCCGCATCGTATCTGCTAGGAAAGACCGGACGAAATCCGTTCAGCAGGGAGCTTCCCGATGGAGAGACGCAAATTCCTTACCAAGGCCGGCGCGGGCGTCGCCGGCGCGGGCCCGCGCGCCCCCCCCCCCCCCCCCCCCCACCCCCCCCCCCCCCGCGGGAAGGGGGGGGGGAACACCAACACCCGCGCATTAAACCCGCGGCCGAACCGCCCCCACCCCCAC
>JAPPIT010000092.1:0-19155 GCA_028820505.1 Defluviicoccus sp. | reverse complement strand
TTTTTTTTTTTATAACACCCTGTAAAAGCCGGCACTAACTCGTTCCAGCTGGTCGCTCCCCTTGGCCCCCCCCACCCCCCCCACCCCGGGCGGGGGGGGGGGGCGCGGCCGCGGCCGCGGCGACCACGCTCGCGGCCCCCGCCGTCGCGCAGCAGCGCGTCGAGATGGTGATGGTCACCACCTGGCCGCGGGATTTCCCGGGGCTCGGGACCGGCGCGCAGCGCCTCGCCAAGCACCTTTCCGACATGACGGACGGCCGGATTCAGGTCCAGTACTTCGCGGCCGGAGAGCGGGTCGGTGCGTTCGATTCCTTCGACGAGGTCGCGTCCGGAAACGCCCAAGCGTATCACGCGGCCGATTACTACTGGAAAGGCAAGCATCCCGGTTGGGCCTATTTCACCTCGGTGCCGTTCGGCCTCACCTATACCGAGATGAACGCCTGGATCCGCTTCGGCGGCGGCCAGCAGCTGTGGGACAAGCTCGCCGCCAATTACGGCCTCAAATGCGTCATGGCGGGCAACACCGGCGTCCAGATGGGCGGCTGGTTCAACAAGGAGATCAACTCCTCCGACGATCTCAAGGGCCTCAAGATGCGTATCCCGGGGCTCGGCGGCGACGTCATGGCCAAGCTCGGCGCCTCGCCGGTCTCGCTGCCGGGCGGTCAGATCTACGAGAACCTGGTCTCCGGCGCCATCGACGCCACCGAATGGGTGGGCCCGTGGAACGACAGCTTCATGAAGTTCTACGAAGCGGCCAAGTTCTACTACTACCCCGGCATGCACGAGCCCGGCTCGATGCTGTCCTTCGGCATGAACGCGTCCTGGTGGGGCAAGCTCACCAAGTCCGACCAGGCCGCGATCGAAGCCGCGGCCGCCATGGAGAACGACGTCATGATGGCGGAGTACAACGCCAAGAACGGCGCTGCGCTCGCCCGCCTGCTCACCGATCACGGCGTCAAGCTGCGCAAGTTCAACGACGACGTCTATGACAGCTTCGGGGAGGCGTCGGCGGAGGTCTTCGAGGCCGCGAGGGCGCACAGCCCGCTGGCCAACGAAATCCACCAGAGCTTCCTCGCGGCGCGCAAGAACGTCGGAGGCTGGACGAAGATTTCCGATCAGGCCTATCTCGCCCAGCGCAACCGCGTACTCGAAGTCTGATCCTTAGGTCGCAAAGCGGCCGGGCGGACCTGCCGTCCGCCCGGCCGCAGACGCGGCGCTGAGGCATGTATCGTTCGGAGCTTTCTCCCGCCGAGGCGTGCGGGTGACCAGCGGCGGATGGCTGGCGACCGCGTTGCGCGGGCTCGCCCTCGCGACGGCGGCCGTCGCGCTCGTATTCGTCGCCTGCAACTACCTGATCTTCTGGCGCGGGTGGCCGGGAATCGAAGGGTTGTTCGGCCATCTCGGCATTCTGGGCTACGACCCGAAGGGCGCCGGCCTCGACGGCACCGGCGCTGCGCTCGGCTGGCTCCAGCTCGCGGCCTACGCGGCGGCGATCCTGGCCCCCTTCGTCTATGCCTGGTGGCGCGGGCGGCCGATCCAGGCCGACGCGGAGATATTGTCCGCCGCCGCCGCCTATATCGCGCGCGCCGCCTTCTGGGGCGTGCTGCTGGTCGGCGTGGCCGACATGGCGATCTCCTTCCTCCGGGTCGAGGGGCTGCTCGTCGGTACCGTCGGGGCGGAGCTTGCGGAATCTCTCGGAAAGTCCCGCTTCCGCGGCGAGTTCGTGCACTATCCGCTGATCGGCGTGGCGCTCGTCATCGCCGCCCTGACCCGGTCGGTCGGATTCACCTGGCTCGCCTTTCTCATCGTTCTGGCCGAGCTGCAGATCGTCATCGCGCGCTTCGTGTTTTCCTACGAACAGGCCTTCATGGGCGATCTGGTCCGTTTCTGGTACGCCGCCCTCTTCCTGTTCGCCAGCGCCTACACCCTGCTTCATGAGGGTCACGTTCGGGTCGATGTTCTCTATACCGGGTTCAGCGCCCGGGGGAAGGCGTGGGCCAATGCACTCGGCGGCGTCCTGCTGGGCGTGCCGCTCTGCTGGGTGATCCTCACGCGCGGCATGTGGGACAAGTCCAACCTGATAAACGCGCCGCTCCTGAGCTTCGAGGTCTCCCAGAGCGGCTACGGCATGTACGTGAAGTACCTGATGGCCGGGTTCCTTCTGGTCTATGCGCTGTCGATGATGGCCCAGTTTCTGAGCCAGATCCTCGCCAGCGCCGCGACCCTGCTGAATGAACCCGAGCCGGGCGAGAGCGCCTGATGGAAACGGTCTTTCTCGCGATCCTGATCCTGTCGATGGCGTTTGCGCTGGCGTCCGGATACCCCGTCGCCTTCGCGCTGCCGGGCTCGGCGATCCTGAGCATCGGGCTCGCGGCGCTGACCGGCTGGCTCTTCGCAGGCGACACCGACGCCTATTTCAGCCACGGCGGGCCGACCCAGTGGCTCAACGCCGGGGTCACCAACTTCCGCGGCATCTACTGGGAGGTCGAGCGCGACACCCTGATCGCGATCCCGCTGTTCGTGTTCATGGGGATCATGCTGGAGCGCTCCAAGGTGGCGGAGGATCTGCTGGTCACCATGGCGCAGCTCTTCGGTCCCATTCCCGGCGGACTCGGCATCGCGGTGGTTTTCGTCGGCGCGCTGCTCGCCGCGACCACCGGCATCGTCGGCGCGACGGTGATCGCGATGGGGCTGATCTCGCTGCCGGTGATGCTGCGCAACAACTACTCGCGCCCGCTCGCCACCGGCACGATCAGCGCCTCCGGCACGCTCGGACAGATCATCCCCCCCTCGATCGTGCTGATCATCCTCGCCGACCAGCTGTCCAACGCGACCGACCAGGCGAGCACGCTGCGCTCGACGGAGTTCAAGCAGGCGACCGGCCAGTTCAACATGCCGACCGAGTTCGACCTGACCTCGACCAGCGCGGGGGACATGTTCGTGGGCGCGCTGCTGCCGGGGCTCGTCCTGGTCGGGCTCTACATGATCTACATCCTCGTCCTGTCCCTGCTCAGGCCGGGCACCGCGCCGCCGGTCCCGTTCAAGGGAGACTATGACTGGCGGTTCGTGCGCCGCGTCCTCGTGGCGCTGGTCCCGCCGCTCACGCTGATCCTGCTCGTGCTCGGGTCGATCATCATGGGCGTCGCGACCGTCAACCAGGCCGGCGCAATCGGCGCCGTCGGGGCGCTGCTGATGGCCGGCTATCGCCTCAGGGCCGGCGAAAGGGGCGCGTTCGTCCCCGGACTGCTTGCCATCGCCGCGATAATGACGATGGCGGGCCTCCTTTACTTCGTCGACATCAACATCAAGAGCATCAAGACCGACACCGAGGCGTTCGCCATCGTGCTCGCCGGCATCGCGACCGTCGTCTTCCTGGCCGCCGTGCTGTGGAGCGCGTGGCGCGCCTACAAGATCGACGACACGCTGAGCGGCGTGATGATCGAGACCGCGAAGACGACCTCGCTGGTCTTCATCATCCTGCTCGGCGCGGCGATGCTGACCGCCGCCTTCCGCGCCTTCGGCGGCGAGGAGGGGGTGCGCGAGTTCCTGACCGGGCTGCCCGGCGGTTTCTACACCAAGTTCGCCGTCGTCATGGCGGTGATCTTCATCCTGGGGTTCTTCCTCGACTTCATCGAGATCGCCGTCGTCGTGGTCCCGATCATCGCGCCGATCCTGCTTGCCGATACCTCGGCCAACGTGACCGCCGTGTGGCTCGGCGTGATGATCGGCGTCAACATGCAGACCTCTTTCCTGACGCCGCCCTTCGGGTTCGCGCTCTTCTATTTACGCGGTGTCGCGCCGCCCGAGGTCCGGACCACACAGATCTATCTCGGCGTCGTGCCCTTCATCCTGCTCCAGCTCGTCGCGCTCGGCATCGTCGGCCTGTTCCCCGCGTTGGTGAACTATTTGCCGAACCGGGTCTATCTCGGCTCGGAGACCGCGCCGCCGCCCAAGAATCCGCGCCTCCAGCTCTGCCTCGAGGATCATCTCTTCGCGCAATACGACGCGCGGCAGGATGCGCTGCGCCGCAGCATCGGGACCGCGCGGCGGCTGGACCTGAGCTACCTGCCCGACACGCGGCGACGGGCTTTCGCAGAGGGACTCGACGCCGCGGACGCGACCTTCGCGCGCGTGGCCAAGGTGCGAGAGGCCGAGGCGGACGTGGCGTCGATGCGTCCGTCTTACAAGCCCGTTCATCGCGAGGTTCGCGGCTTCCAGGCGGATATTCGCCGGCTGGCGGAGGAGCAGGAGGCGCTCGAGGCCGAGGCACGCCGCGGCGGTGCCCCCGCGCTCCGCGCGCAGATCGACTCGCTGATCCGCGAGCGCCAGGCGCTGGAAGCGCGGATACCGTCGGACTGGAAGGAAATCGAGAAAGGCTTCCGCACCTTCAACACCGCCGAACGCCGCGCCCGCCTCGCCTATCGCCGGAATGTCGACGAGGCCTACGAGGCGGTTTCGACCTTGCGGACCGTCGTGGACGACGCCGGCAAGCTGGCCGCGCTAGAAGGCGCGGTCCTCGGGTTGCGCACCCTCATCGTCGACGAAACGCCCAAAAAGGCGATGGAGGAGATCCGGAAAGTCGAGCGCAGCATCGGCAAGGTCGCCGGCGCGAGCCAGATCCGAAGCAAGCTCTCCCGCGCCCGCCGGGAACTCCGCCGGAAGACCCCGGACCGGGAGAAGGCGATGCGCAACTTCGACCAGGCGGTCGAAATATTCCGCGCCGAGCTTGCCTGGCGGTCGCGCGCCGCGACGGAACTGGCGCCCGGGCTCGCCGCCTACGAACTTGCCATTCGGGACACCATCGGAGTCCGCCAACAGGACCGCCTCACCGGCGAACAGGCGAGCGCTATCTCCGGCTGTCTCGCCGCCCACCGGGACATCTCGCTCAATTTCTGAGGTTTCGGCCCTCGGCTATTCCGCGCCGTTCGGCCGGTGCTCCCGCCAGCCCCCGGGGCCGAGTATCTCCACCGGGCGGAAGCGCACCTTGTAGGACATCTTGGCGCATTCCTCGATCCAGTAGCCGAGATAGACATGGGGGAGACCGGTCTCCGCCGCCTTTTTCACCAGCCAGTAGACCATGTAGGTGCCGAGGCTGCGGCGCGACTCCTCCGGCCCGAAGAAGCTGTAAACCGCCGACAGCGAGTCGCCCAGGCGGTCGGCGAGCATCACGCCCACCAGGGCGCCGTCGGCGGTGCGGAACTCGATCGACCGCGTGTCGACCGGCGTATCCTCCACCATCGAGCGATAGTCGTGGAACGTCATCGACGACATGTCGCCGCCGCCGTGGCGCGAGCGCTGGTAGCGCGCGAAGAGGCGATACTGCTCCACGGTGGCGATCGCCGACAGATCTTCCGCAGTCAGGTCCGCGTTGGCGCGGACCACCCGCCGGATCGACCGCGTCATCTCGAAACCGGCGGTACGGATCCGGATCGGAATGCAGGCCGAGCAGTCCGGGCAGGCAGGACGGTAGGCGAGGCCGTGGCTGCGGCGGAACCCCGCGCGCGACATGCGCTCGTAGAGTTCCGCCGCGCCCGTCCCGGTGAGGTCCGTGACGACCTTGCGCTCCCGCCGGCCCGGCAGGTAGGGGCAGGGCAGGATGCGCGTGCCGAAGAAAAACCGGTCCGGCCCGCGGAGCGGCTGCTCGCTCATCGCCTCCTCGACGTCGCGGTCGTTGCGCGTTCCATCGGCGCGATCATAGGGCTTGCGGCGGCGGCCCGCCAGCGGCCGGGAGGCCACCCCGGGCGTTATCCGGAGACGGCTTCGCCCGGATCGTCCGCGGGACGACAAGTTCGAAATTAATTGTGTAAATTCAAATACTTATATGGTAGTCTCGGATCGATCGGAGGCCGCCGCGCGGCATTTTCCTGCCCACAAGACGCAGGGCTTCCGGCGAGTCGTCAAGGGAGGCCCCAATGGCCGAGAACGTGATCGCGGCCGGCAAGCTCGAAGCGCGGCTGGTCGCCAACCATTTCAACGCCTGGATGGGCCTTCATATCGTCTCCTATACCGAAGACGGTATCGAAATCGGGATGAAATGGCGGGAAGAGATGATCTCCAACCCGAATCTCAGGATCACCCATGGCGGCATCATCGGCGCGCTGGTCGACGTGGCGGCCGATTTCGCGCTTGCCGCCAAGATCGGGATGCCCGTGCCGACGGTCGACCTCCGTGTCGACTATCACCGCGTCGCCGAGCCGGGCGACCTCGTGGCGAAGGGCAGGGTGGTCCGTTTGGGCAGCACCAACGCGGTCGCCGAGGCGTCCGTCCACGACGCGCGGGGCCGGCTGATCGCGAGCGGCCGCGGAGTCTATTTTTCGGCCGCCGCGAAGTCCTGACCGGCCGGCGCGCTTTGAAGGGGACGCGCTGCTCAAGTAGACTTGCGGGGACGCGCGGACGGGGTCGGGCCGATCCCCCCGGAACGCGGCGCAACGGGGCAGAGCGGCGAAAGACGAGATGGCATTGGATCCCAGGGCGTTGCGCGACGCGTTCGGCCGTTTCGCCACCGGCATCACCGTGATCACCACCGCCGACGGCGACGGGACCCTCTACGGCGTGACCGCCAATTCCTTCACCTCGCTTTCCCTCGACCCGCCGCTTTGCCTGTTTTGCCTCGACTACAAGGCGATGAGCTTCGAGGCGTTCCAGAATTCCAGGCATTTCGCCGTGAACGTCCTCGGCGAGGACCAGGAGGGAATCTCGGCCAACTTCGCACGGTCGCAGCCCGACAAGTGGAACGGGATCGACTACGTCACCTGGGAGACGGGGAGCCCGATTCTGCCCGGCTGCCTCGCCAACCTCGAATGCGACACCCATGCGATCCACGAGGGGGGAGACCACGTCATCGTCGTGGGACGCATCCGGGAGATGGCGTGCCGGGAGGACGATTGCCGGCCGCTGCTCTATTACAGGGGCCGCTACAACGCGCTGTCCGACGGCGCGGTTGTCAGCGCATCTCCGACGTCGTCCCCAGCCGACTGACCTCGTAGCCCTCCGACGCCAGCCCGTCGACCAGCAGGCCCGCTTCGGCCGGGCTGCGGACTTCGACCAGGAGATCGACAAGCGTCTTGCGCGCGGGCACGTCGTGGAACCAGCGCCGGTGCTCGACCTCCACGATGTCGCCGCCGAGACGGCCGACCGCGCGGGTAAGCTGCGCCAGCCTGCCCGGCAGGTCCTCGATTTCCACCCGGAGGCGAACGAGCCGGCCGAGTCGGACCAGCCCGCGCATGAGCACGCCCGACAGCAGACGCGGGTCGATGTTGCCGCCGGAGACGACCGCCCCCACGCGGCGCCCGGCAAACCGGTCCGGATGAGCGAGGATCGCCGCCAGGGCCGCGGCCCCCGCGCCCTCGACGACCAGTTTTTCCGCCTCGGCCAGGAGCATGATGGCGCTCTCGATATCGCCTTCTTCGACCAGCACGATCTCGGTGCCCGAACGGGCGACGATTTCGCGGGTCGTCCGTCCGGGCCGCTTCACGGCGATCCCGTCGGCCAGCGTGTCGGTCCGCACGTCCATCCCGGTTCCATGGAGGGCCGCCAGCATCGCCGGGCAGCGGGCCGTCTGCACCCCGACGATTTCGATGTCCGCACGGACGCCCTTCGCCGCGACGATGCATCCGGCGATGAGACCCCCACCGCCGACCGGAACGACCAGCGTGTCGAGATCCGGCGCGGCCTCCAGCATTTCGAGCGCCACCGTGCCCTGGCCCGCGATGACGCGCGGATCCTCGTAGGGGTGGATCAAGGCGAGACCGCGCGCCCGAACCTCCGCGTCGGCGAAGGCGGCGGCCTCGGCGAGATCGTTTCCCTCCAGCACCACCGTGGCGCCGAGGGCCTCGGTGTTGGCGACCTTCTGGAACGGCGTGTTTTTCGGCATGACGATGGTCGCCGCGATATCCAGTCTTCCCGCCAGACGGGCGACCGCCTGCGCGTGGTTCCCCGCCGACATCGCGATCACCCCGGCCGCCCGGTCCGCCTCTCCCAGCCCCAGCAGGCAATTGAGGGCCCCGCGCTCCTTGAAGGAGGCCGTGTATTGCAGGTTCTCGAGCTTGAGGCGGATATGTGCGCCCAGCATGTCCGACAGCTTCGGCGAATGAACCGTCGGGGTCGCGATCACGTTGTCCGCGATCGCCCGGGCCGCCGCTTCCACGTCGTGCAAGGTTACGCTCACCGGCGCGGCACAAGGGTGAGGCGCGCCGCGGCGTCCGGCGAATCCGCCGCGATGGGTCCGAGGGCGAGGAAAACGCCATCGCGCCAGAGCGGCGTCAGGTCGCTGTAATGCGGCGAGGTCAGGTGGCTCGACTGGCCGGTCGCCTGGATGAACAGCGAACGGTCGAGGTCGGACAGATCGTAGACCGCCCGATAGCCGGCGCCGTGGACGCTGGCATAGGGCGCGCTGTCGCGCGAGGAACGGTGCTGGCCGCGGTTTATGGTGAACGCGCCGCCGTCGACCGGGATGCGGATATCGGCGAGCCGGTTGACGAGCGGGATCCGGCCGAACAGCCCATGCCGGAAGTGGGCGTAATGCGCGTCGCCCCAACGCCAACCGGCCGGATCGTCGCCGAACCGCGCGGCGAGTTCCCCGAGCGCGGCATCGAGCGCGTTGCCGACGATCTCCCGGCAGGTTTCCCGGGCCGGCGTGGCGGTGTCGTCGCACCAGTCTCTCTCGCGCTTCAGCGTCTCGCGCACGAACACGGGGCGCAGGCTCCAGAGGTCCGGAAACACCGCACCGGTCTCGTCGCTGTAGAGCAGGCGGTTGAGCGCGCGCAGCCAGGCAACGAACACCAGCGGCTCCGGCCGGCGCCGGTCCATCGTCCCGTCCCATCCGCGAAGCCGTGCCAGGACGGCGGATCGCGCGCCCGTCTCCCGCACGGTGCGCAGCAACAGCGGCAGCAGATCCCGGGCCGCGAGGGAAACCGCGTCGTTCTGCATCGCGCCTGCGCCCGCCGGCGTTCGCGAGCCGCCCGTATCGAGCAGGGCATGGATGCGTTTCGCCCGGTAGGGCGGGGTATCGCCGTGGCCGATACGGTACGGGTAGCCGGGCCCCACCGCGCGATGGTTGGCGTTCACGATGCGCCCGTCCGCCGGGTTGAGCAGGCGGGGCAGGTCCTCGTGGGGGATGTAGCCGGTCCAGTCATGTTCTCCCGTCCATCCCGGCACCGGGTAGCGGCCGTCGCCCGCGCGCCGGATCGGCACCCGCCCCGCCACGACGATGCCGATATTGCCGGCGGTGTCGGCATAGGCCACGTTCTGCTGCGGCGCGTGGAAGAAGGAGAGGGCCGCGTCGAACTGTTCCCACGACCGCGCCCGGTTGAGCCGCCAGACCGCCTCTCCCGTCGTGTCGTCCTCGCGGAGCGCCGCCGCAGCGAGCGCCACGACATGACCGGTTTCCGCGATGCTCGCGGATTTGGGGTCGACATCCGAGATCACCGGACCGTGGCGGGTCGACCGCACGACGAGGGTCACGTCTTCCCCGCCCCGCACCCCGATCCGCTCGACGCGGCGCTCGAACGGGCGCGGGCCGTCCGGCGTGAGGTATCGGTCCGGATCGTCCGGATCCAGCCGTTCGACGAACAGGTCCTGGGTATCGCCGTCGGTGGTCGTCAGCCCCCAGGCGACGAACCCGTTGTGGCCCAGAATCGTCATCGGAACGCCCGGCACGGTGGCGCCCGCCAAGGTAAGGTCCGGGGTGTCGATACGCGCCAGGTACCAGAGCCCCGGGGCGCGAAAGCCGAGATGGGGGTCGTTGGCGAGGATGGGGCTGCCGGTCTCGGTCTGCGATCCGGCGACCGCCCAGATGTTCGACGCCGTTACCGGCGCGATCGCTTCGGGCCAGCCCGCCAGAAGCGTCGAGAACAAAGATGCCTCGCCCAGCGTCGCGATCGTCGGCGGCGGGCCCCCGGGGACGTCGGGCCAGAGCTCGTCGATACGTTCGGCCGGCAGCAGCGCGGAGAGCCGCGCGCGAAGCGTCTCGGCCCGCGAGTTGGCCGAGAGCCGCATGCCCATGAGACGCGCCCAGACCAGCGAGTCCGCCGGGCGCCATTTCTCCGGAGTCGCGAACATGAGCGCGAGCTCGACCGAAACCAGGCCGGAATGGGAGTCGAGATACGCGTTGACGCCGGCGGCATACGCTTCGAGGCTTTCGACGACGGGCGGGGAAAGCCGTTCGAGCGAGGCCTCGGCGAGCCGGTAGAGGCCGAGAACCCGCATCCAGCGGTCGATCGGCAGCGTCGGTTCGCCGACGATCTCGGACAGGCGCCCGGCACCCAGCCGCCGCATGAACTCCATCTGAAAAAACCGGTCCTGGGCGTGGACGTAGCCGAGGGCGAAATAGGCGTCCCGCTCGGTTTTCGCGCCGATGCGCGGGATGCCGTGACGGTCGCGCACGACCGAGACCGGCGCATCGATCCCGGCCAGCGCGACCGTACCCCCGGTCTGGGGCCGGGCCGATTCGACCGCCCACCAGGCGCCGCCCAAAACTATCAGGAAGAGAACGACGAGCCCGGCCGCGATGCGGCGCAGCCAGGAACGGACACCGCGCCGCCGCCTTGCCCGACGCCGGATCATCCCGCTTTCAGCCGGCGCGCCACCTCGACCGCGGCATAGGTCAGGATCCCGTCGGCTCCGGCGCGTTTGAACGCGGTCAGGGACTCGAAGAAGATCCGGTCGTCGTCGACCCATCCCGCATCGGCCGCGGCGCGCAGCATCGCGTACTCGCCGCTCACCTGGTAGGCGTAGGTCGGCATTCCGAACGCGTCCTTAACCCGCCGCACGATGTCGAGATAGAACAGGCCGGGCTTGACCATCACCATGTCGGCGCCTTCCTCGATGTCGAGCGCGACCTCGCGGAGCGCCTCGTCCGAATTGGCCGGGTCCATCTGGTAGGTCTTCTTGTCGCCGCCCGCGAGGTTGGGCGCCGAGCCCACCGCGTCGCGGAACGGTCCGTAGAGCGCGGACGCGTATTTCGCGGCGTAGGAGAGGATCCGCCTGTCCTGGTACCCGGCCTCGTCGAGCGCGGCGCGGATGGCGCCCACCCTGCCGTCCATCATGTCGCTCGGCGCGATCACGTCGCATCCCGCGTCCGCCTGGATCACCGCCTGGCGGCACAGCACCTCCACCGTTTCGTCGTTGACGATCGTGCCGTCGCGCAGCAGCCCGTCATGGCCGTGGCTGGTGAACGGGTCGAGCGCCACGTCGCACATGACACCGATATCGGGCACCGCCGCCTTGATCGCGGCGACCGCGCGGCAGACGAGATTCTCCGGGTTCAGCGCCTCCTCGCCGTCCGGCGTCTTGAGCGCCGGGTCGGTGACCGGAAAGACCGCCACCAGGGGGATGCCGAGCGCCGCGGCTTCGCCCACCTCGTCGACGAGGCGCGGGACGCTCAGCCGGTAGACCCCCGGGAACGAGCCTACCGCCGCGCGGTCCTCAGGCCCCTCGTGCACGAAGGCCGGCCAGATCAGGTCGTCGACGCCGAGCCGCGTCTCGGCCACCAGCCGCCGGGTCCAGCCGGTCTGGCGGTTGCGGCGCATCCGCGTGGTCGGAAATCGTCCTTGAGCCAAAGCGTCCCCCGCTCCGTGGAACGGGCCACACTATGCGCCTGCGGACGGACGGATCAACAACGCACCGCGAAGGACGGCATCCCGCCCTCCGCCGCATCGTTGTCCCCGCTGTCGCCCCGTATCCTTGGCCGTCACCCCGGACTTGATCCGGGGTCCAGGAAAGCCGGGCGAGAACGGTGCCTGTTGTTCTGGACCCCGGATCAAGTCCGGGGTGACGGCCGGGGCGCGGAGACAGCCTCGCTCATCGGCGCAGAGCCCGCCCCGAGAGCCTAAACCGGACAGCAACGCCCCGGCGTCAGTTGAGAGTCAGGTCTTGGAGGTCGTTGCGGTCGGACAGGATCGTCCGCAGCTTGGCGAGAGCCTTGCCCTCGATCTGGCGGATGCGCTCCTTGGTGACGCCGAAACTCTCGCCGATCTCGGCGAGGGTGCTCTTGGCCTCGCCGAGGAAGCGGCGGGAAATCACCTGCTGTTCGCGCGGCGTCAGGTCCTCCATCGCCTCGCGCAGCCATGTCGCGCGGGCGGCGAAGTCGTGCCGTTCGCGGACGATGTCCTCCGGCGTCGGGCTGTCGTCCGCCAGGAAGTCCTGCATCTCGTCGCCGTCGTCGCCCGATATGCTGGCGTTGAGCGACCGGTCGGGGTGGGAGAGATGCGCCTCCATCCGCTCGACGGCGGCCGCGGACACGCCGAGTTCGCGCGCGATCCGCTCGCGCTCCTCGTCCGACATGGTCGGACGGGAATTGTCGGTGAGCTGGGCGCGCAGACGCCTGAGGTTGAAGAACAGGCTCTTCTGCGCCGGCGTCGTGCCGATCCGCACGATGGAGGCGTTGCGGACGACATATTCCTGGATGGCCGCCAGGATCCACCACGTCGCATAGGTCGAGAACCGGACCTGCCGCTCCACGTCGAAACGGTTCGCCGCCTCCAGCAGCCCGACATTGCCTTCCTGGATCAGGTCGCCGACGGGGAGGCCGTAGCCGCGGAACTTCGATGCGATCCGGACCACCAGCCGGATATGCGCGGTGATCAGCTCGCCGAGCGCGCTCTCGTCGCCCCGTTCGCGCCAGCGCCGGGCGAGATCGGCCTCGTGCTCGCGCTCCAGAATGGGCGCCTCCATGACCGCCGAGATGTACCGGCGGTCGCCGCGATCGGGATAGGACGTCGATCCCTGTGCCATGACGCGTGTCCTTGACGCCGCGTCCGCTCGCGGACGCGATAGATGTTATCGAGTCGATAACATAGCGGTTCCGATCAGGTTGATCAACAACAATATCGAGTCGAAACAATATTCCGCCGGGTTGCGGGAGCGAGAAATTTTCTTGCCCGCGGGGTGGCCGAACGGCCCTCGGGGTTCTAAGTAACTCGGGATGTCGGAATGCGCCCGCATAGCCGAGCTCGTCGACCGTCTGGGACGAATGGCCCACGGTCTGCAATATACCTCCGGCCTGAACCCGGCCCAGTGGGAAGCGCTCCGCTTCATCGCCCGCGCCAACCGCTATTCCCGGTCGCCGGGCGCCATCGCGCGCTATCTCGGCACGACGCGCGGCACCGTCTCCCAGACGCTCATCGCGCTCGAGGCCAAGGGCTATATCCGGCGGCTCAGGTGCGACTCGGACCGCCGGGCGTTGACCGTCGACCTCACCGACACCGGGCGCGCGCTGATCGAGAACGATCCGCTGTGCCTCGTGCTGCAGGCGGCGGACGCGCTCGACTGCGAGGCGCAGTCCCGGCTCGCCGACGGGCTCGACGGGCTGGTGCGCGCGGTGCAGACGGCGAAGGGCATGCCGGAGTTCGGCCCATGCCTCGACTGCGTCCATTTCTGCCCGCGCGACGAGGACGCCGGGTCCTGTCACTGCGCGTTGACCGACGAGCCCATCCCCGCCGGCGAAACCGTCAAGATCTGCGTGGAGTTCCAGTCCGCGGCGCCGGCCTGACCGCGGTCAGACCAGGGCGGTCGCGATCTCCGGAAACGCGACCACGAGCAGCAGCACCACCAGCATCGTGAGCGCGAACGGCGCGGCGCCCCAGAACACGTCGTCGATCCGTATTCGGTCGTCCGCAAGGTTGTTGTGGATCACGAAGCAGGCGAGGCCCAGCGGCGGGGTGAGCAGCCCGATCTCGACGGCGATGATGGTGACGATCCCGAACCAGATCAGGTCCACCCCGAAGGGCGCCAGGGCGGGGATCGCGAGCGGCACGGTGATCAGCATGATCGAGCCGGCGTCCAGGATCGTCCCCATCAGGACGATCGCGACGATGTAGATCGCCAGCAGTCCGGCGAGCCCCAGCCCGGACGCCTCGACATAGTGCTCCATGATGTTGGGGATGCCGGTCAGCGTGATCATTCGCGAATAGATGTGCGCGGAGACCAGCAGAAAGCAGATCGAGGCGGTTACGTGCCCGGTCTCCGTGAGCGCCTGCCAGAGATTGGCGCGGGTGAGCTCGCGCTTGAAGTAGGTCAGCACAAGCGCGCCCAGCGCGCCGACGCCGCCGGCCTCGGTGGCGGTGAACAGCCCGCCGTATATGCCCCCGAGCACGAGGAGGATCAGCAGCGCGATGGGCGCGCTCTTGACCGCCGCCTGGAGGCTCGTCATCTGCGCCGGGCGCACGGTGTTCAGCGCTTCCTCCGTCCCGACCTTGTCCGGGAACCGCCGCGCCATGATCCAGATCAGCACGCAATAGGCGATCGAGAGCACGATTCCAGGAATGATCCCCGCGATGAACAGGTCGCCGATCGAGGTCTCGGACAGGATGCCGAAGATGATCAGCAGCAGGCTCGGCGGGATCAGCATGCCGAGCACTGACGATCCCGCGACCACGCCCACCGAGAACCGCGGACGGTAGCCCAGGCGCAGCATCTCGGGCACCGCGACCCGGGTGAATACGGAGGCGGATGCGATGGTCGTCCCGGTGACGGCGGCGAACACCGCGTTGGCGCCCACGGTCGCGGTTCCCAGCCCGCCCTTCACCTTGCGGAACAGGTGGTTGGCGACGTCGTAGGTGTCCCGCCCGATGCCCGAGATGCTGACCAACAGGCCCATCAGCACGAACAGCGGGATCACGCCGAACTCGTAGGCCTGCATGCTCTCGCCGAGCGAGAGCGCCAGCAGCTTGCCCGCGATGCCGATGTCCCCGCGCACGCCCCAGACGCAGACGAAGGAGATCAGCGAGAGCGCCACCCCGACATGCACCCCGACATAGACGAAGACGAGTACGAACAGGATCGAGACCACGCCGATCGCGGGCTTGCTCAACACGCCGCCCGCCGCGACCGCGTAGATCGCCGCCGCCACGACGGCGACCAGCGCGCCCAGCGTCGCCATGCGGCGGATTTCCAGGGTGCGCTCCCGGGCCATCGCGGCGAGGGCCCGTCCGCCGCGCACCGTCGCGCGCAGGAATTCCACCCCGCAAAGCGTCGCACCGACCAGGATCAGCAGCTTGAAGGGCCAGGACGGCAGCGCGAAATCGCCCTCCAGCCCCTCGTAGGTACCGCGCTCCCACACCTTCACGAAGGTGGGCAGGGTGTAGAGCACGACGGCCCCCATGACGAGGACGCCGAGCCCGTCATAGAACGCGCGGAGGCTCAACCCGACCGACGGCTGACGGTCGAGCAGACGCGACAGCAGCGCGTCCGACCGCGTCAGCCGGTCCGCCCGGATCGCGGCGGGAAGCTGGAGGAACACGATCACGACGATCGACAGCGCCACCAGCAGCGGCACGCCGTCGATGGGCGCGTTGAACGCCGCCCTGCCGAAGACGTCGGCGCAGAGCAGGATCATGATGCAGAAGATCCAGACGCTGCCGCCGGCGTTCAGGACCGATATCAGGCCGTCCAGACCGCGCGCCCAGGGCGCGCGCGGCCGCCCGCCCGGGACCGGGTCGTTACTCGCCAACGGGCGCGTCTCCGCGCCGGGGTGCGGGTGGGGACCGCCGGTCTAGTTGCGGTCCCAATGGCGCGCGATCTCGATCTTCCGGGCGCGCAACTCATCCATATAGGCCTTCATCAGCCTGGTGCCCGGATGGCCGCGCTTGTCCAGCCTCCGGGCCCACTCCTGGGCGATGTTGGGCATGGTGGAGGCCCACCTTTTGCGCTCCGCCGCGGACAGTTCGGAGAACTTGACGCCCTTCTTCTTCATGATCGCGAGGAACTTCGTGCGCTTCTTGGCGTCGAGCGCGTTCTGGTAGCCCACCCATTTGGCGGCTTCCTCGCGGATGATCTGCCGGGCGTGCGCCGGGATCTTCTTCCAGACATCGGTGTTGAACGTGATGCCCGAGGTGATGGTGGGGCCGAAATCGACTCGGGTGAAATAGGGCGCGGCCGAGTAGGTCTTGTAGACGAAGCTCAGGATGACCCCGATCGGATAGCCCTCGTACACCCCGTTCTTGATGTTGGTGTAGGACTGGTTCATCGAGGAGTCGACGGTGACCGCGCCGGTGCCGCGGAGCCACTGGGCGAAGGTCCCGCTCGACCCCAGCTTGCGGTTCTTGAGATCCTCGACCCTGGTCACCGGGAACTTGGTGAACAGGTGCATCGAATCGTTCACGCCGCTGGTGATGAACAGCTGGTTGTGCTTCTCGTAGGCCTGGTTGAGTTCCGGAACCGTCTCGCGCAGCTTGGCGTCGATGGCGGCGATCTGGTCCCGCGTGATGCCGGAGAAGGGCATGTGGACGGCATAGGCCTCGAGCGGCAGGTTCGAGGGCTCGAAGTTCTTGAGGATCAGCCCGGCGCCCGCGATGCCTTCCTCGACCGTCTCGAAGACCTCGTTGAACTTGGCGAGGGTGAAGGCATAGGCGTGGGTCCACTCGATGTCGAACCCCTTGCCGCTCTCGGCGAGGCGCTTGTCGATGGCCGGCACGACCCTGTCCTTGAAGGTGCCGACGAAGGTGACGGCGGGCGGCGGCGCGCCGACGACGGTGATCTCCAGGGTCTGCGCCGAGGCCGGCGCCAGCGCGGCGGGGACGAGGCCGATGGCGGCCAGGATGGCGAGCGAGCGATACAACACGGACGAACCCTCCCTTTCTCCGAGAAGCCTGCTGTCGATCGATTTCGCCCGGACACTAGACGCGTGCCTCGGGCGAGTCGAATTGTGCCTCAGTGCTTGAGCCGCGGGAAGACGTGCCGGACGTTGTCCTCGAAGATCATTTTCCGTTCCGCCGGCCCGAGGCCCTGCGCCGCGTCGATATAGCGCTTGGTGTCGTCGAACGGGAACCCCGTCTCGGGGTCGATGCCGCGCACCGCGCCCACCATCTCCGAGGCGAAGAGGATGTTCCTGGCCGGGATCACCCTGGTCAGCAGGTCGATCCCCGCCTGGTGATAGACGCAGGTGTCGAAGAAGACGTTGTCGAGCAGCAGCTCGTCGAGCGGCGGGCGGCCCATGTCCTGCGCCAGCCCGCGATAGCGCCCCCAGTGGAACGGCGCCGCGCCGCCGCCGTGCGGGATGATGAATTTGAGCGTCGGGAAGTCCGCGAACAGGTCGGACGTGAGGAGCTGCATGAAGGCCGCGGTGTCGCCGTTGATGTAATGCGCGCCGGTGAAGTGGAAATGCGGGTTGCAGGACGACGAGACGTGGATCATCGCCGGCACGTCGAGCTCGCACATCTTCTCGTAGAGCGGATACCACCAGCGGTCGAACAAAGGCGGGTCGGTCCAGTAGCCGCCGGTCGGGTCGGGATTCAGGTTGCAGCCGATGAAGCCGAGCTCCTCGACGCAGCGCACCAGCTCCGGGATGCAGTTCTCCGGCGGGGTCCCCGGCACCTGCGGCAGCTGGCAGACGCCGACGAAATTGTCGGGATAGAGCGCGACAGCCCGGTGGATCATGTCGTTGCAGATCTCCGACCAGTACCGGTTGGCCGGCTCGTTGCCGTCCTGGTGCGCCATCCCGGCCGCCCGGGGCGAGAAGACCGTGAGGTCGGTGCCGCGTTCGCGCTGCAGCTTCAGTTGCGCGCCCTCGAGGCTTTCGCGGATCGCGTCGTCGGAGATGCCGAGGTCCGCCGGAAGCGGCTCGTAGGACGGGTCCTTGAGCCCTTCCACCTGGGCGGCCCGGTACTCCCTCAGCGCGGTCGGCGCGGTGGTGTAGTGCCCGTGGCAATCGATGATCATGATCTTCCCTTCTAACTCCGGCCGCTGAGCTCGAGCCCCTTGTCGAGCCCGGCGTAGCTCGTCGCCGGCGCGGCCATCAGGAACCGGTACCCCTCTTCGAGCACCCGTTCGACGTTCCCGGCATCGACGTGGGGGTGTCCGACGACGACGTTGCGCGACCTGCAGGTATCGACGATCCGCGCCATCGCGTCGCGCACCTCGGGATGGTCGTATTGCCGCGGGAAGCCGAGCTCCTGGCTGAGGTCGCCTTCGCCGATCAGGACGGCGCCGATTCCGGGCACATTGTCCAGCATGTCGGCGAGGCTCTCGATCCCCGCAATGTCCTCGATCATCAGGATGACGAAGATCTCGCCGTCCGGCGCGAGCGGCCAGACATCCGCCTTCCGGTAATAGTCCTGCTGGGAGAGGCCCCAGTAGCGCACCGCGTGGCGCGGCCCGTCGCCGCGGATTCCCGCCGGCTCGTAGAGCGGCGCGGACTCCAGCCGCGGATAGCGGCACGCCGCGACCGCATTATAGGCCTGCTCGACCGAGCTCACATGCGGCCAGACGACGCCGTAGACGCCGAGATCGAGCGCCTGCTTGGCGTGCCACTGCGCCATCTCGCCGCCGTTGGGCGGGATGCGGACCATCGGCGTCACCGCCGGCGCGACGGAACCGGCCCCGGCGATCTGCGCGCGGCTCAGCATGTATTGCAGGGAGTCGCGGAGCGCGCGGATGTCCCAGGGGTTGTGCTCCATCTCGAAGACGATGCCGTCGTAGCGCGTCGCCGACAGGGCGACGGCGCTCTGGATGTCGGCGGTCGTGAACGTGGTGAACGCGCATTGTCCGGCTTCCAGCGCCGCGACGACGCCGTTGAGCCGCGGTATTTCGGTCATCCGGGTCTCCGGAAGGTGCGTTTCGACGGCGGCAATCTAGAGCCTGTCCGCATCGGATAGAAGCGCCTTTACCTCTGCCTCCTCACCGTCATGCCCGGACTCGTTCCGGGCATCCACGTCTTGCGGCATCGCGGTGCGGGACGGGAGCGAGCGAGGAGGTGGAGGGACGTGGATGCCAGGAACAAGTCCGGGCATGACGCGGTGGGGGCACCGTCCAGATGGATAGAAACTTCTGAACCGGCACACTGGCGGCCGGCGCCGCTGCGGTCATCCGGTTCGGCGTCGTCTCGCCATCGCGTGGTGCAGCACCAGGTAGGCGGCGGTCACCGCAAGCGCCGAGCCGGCGATCGTCGGCGCCTTGAGGAGCAGGAGGAAGGCGAGAACCAGGCGCAGGGCGACCTCGTAGGGGGACAGGCGGGCGGCATCGAACCGGCTGAGGGCGCTTGCGACCAGGTAGAGCGCCACCACCAGCCGCAGCAACAGCCAGCCCAGCGCCTCGATCTGGACGGTTCCGTCGTAACCCGGCAGGTAGGCCTTCTTGTCGCTGAGCGAGCCGTCGATCGACGGCGCCAGCTGCGCCTGCTCGATCAGCAGGAGTTCGGGATAGAAGGCGAACACGAAGGGAA
>JAPPIT010000205.1 GCA_028820505.1 Defluviicoccus sp. | reverse complement strand
CCGCACCGCGATGCCGCAAGACGTGGATGCCCGGAACAAGTCCGGGCATGACGACTGGGGGAGAGGCGTACCGGAGAATGCCCGCCCCGCCCGACATTGTTCCCGCCCATCGGCGCGCAGCCCGGCCCGAAAATCTAAACCGGACAGCAGTGGAACAAGTCCGGGCATGACGTGATGGGGGCAACCCGCCAATGCACTCGAACGTCTCGATCAGGACACTAGCCCAGATGCCGGACGTCGATTCCGCCCCAGCGGTCGTCGAGATACTCGGCGACGAGGCGCCGGTGGCAATGGTGCGGCTTGTCCTCGCTGCACAACAGGCAGCCGCCGTCGACGATCTCCTTCGGAATGCTGTCCTCGATGCGGCGCTGGCGCATCAGGTCGAGGAATTGCCGCTCGTAGTCGTCCCAGCCCATGCGCTTCTTGCGGTAGTCCGCCAGCATCTCCTTCGTCGGTGCGAGAGCGGGCAGGTGCACGTAGTCGATGCCGCACACGCGGCGGAGGAAGAACTTCAGGTCGTCCCGCTTGGCGAAGCCGGCCAGCTGGGAGACGTTGTTGAGCCGCACGTCGACGACACGCTTCACGTCGGACGAACTCAGGAGGCCGAAGAACTTCTCAGCGTTCTTCTTCGTGAACCCGATGGTGAACAGCTTCACGGGGTCTCTTCCGCATCGACTCCGTCGGTCCTGTAGGCGACGCGCTCTTCCTGGCGAAGCAGCGCCTCCGCGACGATTTCCTCCCTCGAACGAAAGAAATCGTCGCGGGGAAGCTTCACCAGGTCGAGCAGCCGGTCCATCGCTTCATCGTGCGCCTCAAGGCGACCGTCGGCGTGAATGTGCGCGACCGACAGCCCTTCCTCTTCGAGCGCGGGCGCGACGAGAATCGTCCGATGGCACTCAAGCGGCTCCCGTTCGGCGCACATGACGGCGATCTTGTGCTCGCCCGCGCCCTTTTTCAGCCGTTCGATCCCGTCCCGGAACTCCGGTCGCCGGCTCAACCGCGAATACCGGATGCGCCCGTTCTCGTAGCACGACGGATCGTCGGACCGCCCGCCCAACTCCCGCCCGAGGAAGACATATTTCATCCGGGCATCGCCGAGACTGCGGGACAGCGGATCCTTGCTGAAATGCGGGCAATACCGGCTGTAGGGAACGGACCGGACGTCGGCCACCGCCGAAACGCCGTGCGCGCGCAGCAGCTGCAGGAAGGCATCCAACGCGTGGTTTGAATGGCCGATGGTGAACAGCGCATCTTTTCTGGCCATGCTCAGGTTCGACTTCGGCGTTTGATCAAGGCGGCGAGCCCTTGGAGCATAACCAGTTTGCACGCAAGCGTTTCCGCCGTTTTTTCCTGAGCGTCATGGTGGGCGGAGGTCGACCATCCACGAATTTTTCCTGCATATCCGGAAACCTCATCCGGTTCCTCCTCCGTCATGCCCGGACTTGTTCCGGGCATCCACGTCTCTCCGCCGCCTCGCCCGCGCCCGTTTATACCGCGATGCTGCAAGACGTGGATGCCCGGAACAAGTCCGGGCATGACGGCGTAATGGCCAAGTCGCAAACATCACATAGCCAAATCAAAATCATGCGAACTTCTTGATCGGGCCTCTAGGATTGGAAAGCTGCTATTCTCAATTCGTCCTGCTTCCTTGACGATCCGCCAGTCCCCGCCTAGCTTCGACCGATGCCCGATCTTGAAAACTGGTCCCTCACTCCGGCGATGCGCGAACTGCTTCAGGAAGCGCACTCGGACATCGCGGCCATTCTGAACGGAAGTGTTCCCGGGAATGGACACACTGATCACGAATATCTCGAACTCACGTATCGCGCTCTCACCAGCTTGCGATCAAAAGTGGATTACGTGGAACAACTCTATTACGACCGATACCCCAATTGAGGGAGGGCGAAAAATCATGGGCTAAACCGGCCAGTCGCCGGAAAATATGCTGCGACTCCACATGGCCCTGATCCGCTCTATTCCGCCAGCCTCTCCATCGTCCGCACGAACTCGCTCGCAATGACCTCCTCCTCCGGGTGGCGGCCGTCGCGGACGACCCAGCGTCCGCCGACCATGACGTGGCGGACGAGGTTCGCGTTGCCGGCGAAGATCCAGGCGTCGAGGATCGCGTCGCCCGTCTTGCCGACGAGCAGCGGGTGGGTGGCGTCGAGGGTGACGATATCCGCCGTTTTCCCCGCCTCTATCGCGCCCGCCTCCCGCGCCGTCGCCCATGCCCCGCCGTCGAGCGCCGCCGCGTGGAGACGGGCGCCGGTGGAGCCCCCGGGCGGGGCGGCGACGTTGCGCCGGCGGGACGCCAGGCGCTGGCCGTATTCGAGCCAGCGCAGCTCCTCGACCGGGCTCACCGACACGTGGCTGTCGGAGCCGATGCCGAGCCGTCCGCCCGCCCTCAGATATGCCTCGAGCGGGAACAGCCCGTCGCCCAGATTGGCCTCGGTGGTGGGGCAGAGGCCGGCGACCGCCCCGGTCCCCGCGAGCGCCCGCGTCTCGCCGTCGGTCATGTGGGTGGCGTGAACGAGGCACCAGCGCGGGCCTACGTCGTGCGCATCCAGCAGCCATTCCACGGGGCGCCGGCCCGACCGGGCGATGCAGTCCTCCACCTCCCCGGTCTGTTCGGCGATGTGGATGTGGACCGGCGCGTCCCCGTCCATCGAATCGAGCCCCGCCAGCGCCTCCGCCAGGCTCCCCGGCCTTACCGCGCGCAGGCTGTGCGGGGCGAGGCCGACCCGGAAGCCGGGCTCCGCGCCGTGACGGCGGCGCATCGTCTCGACGATCCGAAGCAGCCGCTCGGCGTCGTTGGCGAAGCGGCGCTGGGCGCCGCCGACGGGCGCGCCGCCGAACCCGCCCGCGTCGTAGAGCACCGGCAGGAGGGTGAGCGCGATGCCCGTCCGCCGCGCCGCCGCCGTCACCCGTTCCGCCATCTCGGCGAGGTCGTCGTAGCGGCTGCCGTCCGGCGCGTGGTGCAGGTAGTGGAACTCGGCCACGGCGGTGTAGCCCGCCTTCAGCATCTCGCAATAGAGCTGGGCCGCGACGGCCCCGGCGTCGTCGGGGCCGAGCCGGTCGACGAAGCCGTACATCACCTCGCGCCAGGTCCAGAAGCTGTCCCCGCCGGGGCCGGCCCGCTCGGTCAGCCCGGCCATCGCCCTCTGAAAGGCGTGGCTGTGCAGGTTCGGCATCCCGGGGAGCGCGATGCCGCCGATGCGCTCGCCCCTTTCGCCCGCCTCGACGCCTGCGATCCGGCCGTCGCCGCCGACCTCGACCCGCCCCGGCGCGAGCCAGCCGTCCGGGGTCAGCACGCGGTCGAACGCGTAGACCGTCATCGGCGCGCCCGGGCCCAGTCGAGCATGGCGGCAAGCATCCCGCGCAGCACCGGCTTCACCCGATCGGCGAGATCGGGCCGGTAGCCGAACGGGTGGGACTCGTCCATGTAGGTCCGCTGCGAAAGTTCGAGCTGGATCGCGTGGACCCCGTCCGCCGGCGCGCCGTAGGTGCGGGTGATGTAGCCGCCGGTGAACCGTCCGTTGTCGACCGCGCTGTAGCCCTCGGCCGAGTCGAGCGGCCGGAAGGCGGATCGGGCCAGCGCGGCATCGGCGCTCGCCCCGCGCGCGGTGCCGAAATTGAAGTCCGGCAGGGTGCCCTCGAAGAAGCGCGGCACGACGCTCCGGATCGAATGCGCGTCGAACAGGATCGCGGCGCCGTGGCGTTCCCTGAGCGCCGCGATCTCGGCGGCGAGGCGGTCGTGATAGGGCCGCCAGAAGCGGTCGATCCGTTCCGCGATCTCGGCCTCTCCGGGTGCGGCGCCGTCCCGGTAGATGGGCTCCCGGTCGAAGGTGAGGAGCGGCGCGATTTCGGTGTTGTCCGCACCGGGATAGAGCGCCCGGCCTTCCGGGTCGCGGTTGAGGTCGACGACATAGCGCGAATAACGCGCCGTCAGCACGCCGGCGCCGATTTCCCCGGCGAAGTCGTAGAGCCGCCCGACATGCCAGTCGGTATCGGGAATGCGGAGCGCCGCGCCCGTCATGCGTTCCGCGATGTCGTCCGGGACCGACCGCCCGTCATGCGGAATGCTGACCAGGAGCGGAGTCGTGCCGGGCGCTAAGTCGTAAATGTCGTCTGCCGTCATTTCCCGGTGGCCTTCCCGCGCCGGAGCCTAGACCATATCGCCGGGCCCCGGTACAGGCGCCGCGTGCTATGTTCGGGCCGCGAAGGGGGGACGGCACGATGGCGCGCGCGCAACCGGCGAATGGCAAGTGGGACAGGCTCTGGACCGGCGCCGACCTGGCGACGATGGTGCCGGGCGGCGAGCCCTACGGTGCGATCCGGAACGGCGCCATCGCGGTCGAGGACGGGCGTATCGCATGGATCGGCGAGGCCGCGGACCTTCCGGGCGATCCACAGACCCTGGCCGGCACGGTGCACGACGCGGGCGGGCGCTGGATCACGCCGGGGCTGATCGACTGCCACACCCATCTCGTCTTCGGTGGCAGCCGCGCCGGCGAATTCGAGATGCGGCTCAACGGCGCGAGCTACGAGGAGGTGGCGCGGGCCGGCGGCGGGATCGTCTCCACCATGCGGGCCACGCGCGAGGCCGACGACGGGACGCTCCTCGAGGCGGCCCTCCCCCGCCTCGGCCACCTGATCGGCGAAGGGGTCACCACGGTCGAGGTCAAGTCGGGATACGGGCTCGACACCGACACGGAGCTCAAGCAGCTCCGCGTCGCGAGGAAGCTCGGCGAAGAAATGCCGATCGACATCCAGACGACATTTCTCGGCGCACACGCGCTTCCTCCGGAATTTGCCGGACGGCAAAATGCCTACATAGACCTCGTGGTCGACGAAATGATGCCGGCAGTTGCCGAGTCCGGATATGCCGACGCGGTGGACGCGTTCTGCGAAGGGATCGGCTTTACCCCGGAGGAGACCGACCGCGTCTTCTCGTCCGCCCGGTCGCACGGCTTGCCGGTCAAGCTCCACGCCGATCAGCTCTCGGACCTCGGCGGGGCGGCGCTCGCGGCGCGCTACGGCGCGCTGTCGGCCGACCATCTCGAATACACCTCCGAGGACGGCATCGCGGCGCTCGCCGAGGCGGGCACTGTCGCCGTCCTCCTCCCGGGCGCGTTCTACACCCTGCGCGAGACGAAGCTGCCGCCGGTCGAGGCGATGCGGGCGGCCGGGGTCGGCATCGCCATCGCGACCGACTTCAACCCGGGATCGTCGCCCGCTTTGTCGCTGGTGCTGATGCTCAACATGGCCTGCACCCTGTTCCGGCTGACGCCGGAGGAGGCGCTCGCCTCCGTCACCCGCGTGGCGGCGCAGGCGCTCGGTCTGGGCGGGGACCGCGGCACGCTCGAAGTGGGCAAGCGGGCCGATCTCGCGCTATGGGATATCGGGCAGCCGGCGGAGCTCTGCTACTGGTTCGGCGTCAACCCCTGCGCCGGGCGGGTGCGGGCGGGCGAGCCCGATAGCGGATAGCGCAGTCAGACCGCGCCGCCGGCCGCGAGGGGGCGGCGCTCGACCGGCCTGTCGTCGATCGGCAGGTTGAACGCCGCGGCGACCACGCCGAGCGCGACCGAAGCCCACCAGATCACCAGGAAGTTTCCGGTCATGTCGAACAGCCAGCCGCCGGCCCAGATTCCGATGAACCCGCCGAGCTGGTGCGACACGAAGGCGCAGCCGAACAGGGTCGCCATGTAGCGCATGCCGAATATCTGCGCGACGACACCGCCGGTGAGGGGCACCACGCCGAGCCACAATATGCCCATCACCGCGGAGAACACGACGATGCTCGTGTCGGTGACGGGGAACAGGATGAACGCCGTCATCGCCACGGCGCGCGAAATGTAGATCCAGGCGAGCAGGTTCTTCTTGCGCCAGCGGCCTCCGGCGGCGCCGAAGAGCACGCAGCCTACGATGTTGAACAGGCCGATCAGCGCGATCGACCAGGCCCCCATCTCGGGCGAGACGTCGTAGGTCTCCAGCATCGGCGGGAAATGGGTCACGATGAACAGGGTCTGGAAGCCGCAGACGAAATAGCCGGCCGTGAGCAGCAGGTACCCGGGATGATGGAACGCTTCGCGGAGTGCCTCGCTCAGCGATTGCTGCCCGCTCGCGGCGGCGAGATGCTCGGGTTTCGACACCATCGTCCAGGCGAGCGGGACGATCAGCGCGGTCACCGCCGCCAGGATGAGCAGCGCGGTCATCCAGTCCGTCGCGTCCAGCACGGCCTGGATGAGGGGAACCAGCACCACCTGGCCGGACGAGCCGCCGGCGCTCGCGATTCCGGCGTAAAGGCCGCGCTTCTTCTCGTCCTCGACGACCTTGCTGATCGCGGTCAGGATGATCGGCGCGGTCAGCCCGCCCATCGCGATCCCGGTCAGCACGCCGATACCGAGAAACGCCTCGATCCGGGTCGTCGCGTTCGCGGTCAGGATGAATCCGAGCGCGAAGGCGACGCCGCAGCCCGCGATCACCCGCCCGGTCCCGTGGCGGTCGGCGATGGCGCCCATGACCGGCGTCGCGAACCCCCAGATCAGCGCCTGCGCCGCCATCGCGAAGCTCAGGCTCTCCAGCCCCCAGCCGAGCCCGGCGCTCGCCGGGGAGATCCAGAGCCCGTAGGTCATGCGGATGCCGAACGCGATCAGCATGACCGCGGTGCCGCAAAGCAGGATGACGAACGGCGTGCGCCAGTTACCGGATGACATACGGGTTACGGCCGGTCGATCCCGGCCGCCTCTTCGGGAAGAAAACGGTGGGTGCAGGCGGGGCAGTACAGGGGAATGTCCGCGCGGTCAATCAGCGGGGCGGCCGCGTTGAACCATCCCGCGCAGGACGGGCAGCGGACGAAGATGGCGCTCCCTTCCTTTTCGGTCACGGTCAGGCTCTCGGCCAGCCGGCAGGGTCGGCCGCATCGACGGCCGCCCGGGCGACTTGGAGCGCATCCTCGTTCACCCGGTTGACCCGCGGCACCGGCTTGGGCGCGCCGGGACGGCGCGGCAGCGGCAGGGTCGCATCGAGGGCGACCTTGGTCGTCGAGCCGGCCCCGGGCGGGGTCGAGGGGTCGAGATTGGCTTCCGACAGCCGGTCGATCCGGATCGTGTCCCGGTCCCATTGCAGCCGCGTGGCGAGCGCCCACATCGCCTGCGAGTCGTCGAAGATGTCGATATCCTCGTCGAACGCCATGACCGCCTTGAGCCGGCGGTAGGAGAGCGCGGCGGTCAACGCGTCGCGTACCTCGCCGGGGCGCGGGTTTTCGAACTGCAGGTAGGCGTGGAAACGCCGCCCGGACATCGGCACGTGAACCCGCCGGAGCGCGGGCGCGGCGGCGCGGCACATGGCGAAGATCGCGCCCTCCATCGCCATGTTGTCGGGCACCAGGTGGTCCGCGAGCCCGGCGCCGCAGTCGTGGTAGATCGCGTCGGCCCGGCGCGTGACCGCGGTCACCTCCACGACCGGGTTGGCCACCTGCGGGCCCTGGTAGCCGGTGAACTCCGCGAACGGGCCCTCCGCCTCAAGCCGGTGCGGCGGGATGAAGCCCTCGATGACGATCTCGGCATCCGCCGGCACCATGACGAGATCGCCGTGGGTGACGCTCGGAACCAGCCGGACCGGGGCGCCGAGCGCCGCTCCGGCCGCCGCCCAGTGGCTCTTGGGATAGGCGAACTTGGCCTGGGTCCCGATCGCCAGCGCCGGGTGATGGCCGATCCAGACCGCGACCGGGCACGCCTCGCCACGGTCCCAGTACTTCTCGACGTTGAGCCGGTTGTGCGAAGTCGGGTAGGGGTAGATTCCCATCAGCCGGGGTTCGCGCACCCAGCATCGCTGGATCGCCATGTTGTCGATCCCGGTCTCGGGATCGGCGGTCACCACGTGACCCGCCGTGATGTAGTGCCCGACGTCGCCGCCGTGCTGCTTGAGCGCGGGCAGGACCCGGAGGTCGGCCTGGTCGCCCTCCGCGACGATCACCTGGACCGGCGCCTCGGCGCGCTGGACGGTTACCGGGGCGATTTCGCCTGCCGCGAGGTCGGCGAAGTGGCGTGCGCTGTCGCGGTGGTCCGCGAGGCCGAGCGCCGCCGCGCAGACTTCCCGGCTGCCGGTCAGGTTGCACAGCACCTTCATGTCGCTTTTCGTGCCGTCGGCAAGCACCGGTTCGCCGACCAGGACGACGGGCTGGCGCTTTTCCGCCTCCAGCGCATGCAGGACGGCGGTGATCTCCTCGACGACGGAGAGCGGGCTGCCGGGCCGGAACACTAGCGCCGGGTTGGCGGCGAGAAAGGTCCTGAGGTCGGGGGCGGTTTCGCTCATGCGTGCCAGTCTAAGCCCACTCGTCCGCACCGGCACGCGGGGCGCGCATGTGCCGGCGCGGGTCGTCGTCGGCCGGGATGTCGGCGATCTCCCAGCCGAAGTCGAGCAGCGGGACCGCCTTGAGGGCGTGCTCGCGGACGATGTCGACCAGATGGCGGGATCGCGCGTCGGCGTCGTCCACCGGCCGGGTCAGCAGATACGATTTCCACTTCACCCACTCGGCGACCGGGGAGTCGGCATCCTGCTTGAAGCCGCGCGGCATCGTCTTGAGCGCAGAGATGGTCCGCATGTAGGCGGGGTCCTTGCCGTCGGCATAGGGCCCGACGATCGAGAGCCATTCGTCCGGGTCGTCGACCATGCGCCGGCGCCACGCGGTCAGCGCCGGCGGGTCGATGCGCCAGAACCCGGCCGAGACGAAGCAATTGCCGGGCTGGATATGGATGTAGACCGCGCCCGGATCGCCGCGCGAGCCCGTCCGCGACAGAACCGCCCCCGCATGGGTCTTGTAGGGCTGCTTGTTCTTCGAGAACCGGATGTCGCGGTAGATGCGGAAGATCGCCTTGCTCGGATCGCCGCGCACCGGAAGCCCCTTGCCCGCGCCGCCGGGACGGAACTCGGCGATCAGGCATTCGAGCGGGAACCGGACCTCGGTCTCGTAGGTCTCGCGGTTCTCGTTGAACCAGCCCCGCTCGTTGTTGCGCGCAAGTCCCTTGAGAAAGCGGAACGCGGCGTTCGAAAACCCCTCGAAATCAGGGCGCACGTCGTCGGGAAAGACGAGCTTTCCGGCCAAACCGTATCCTCCCGCTCAGTCCACCACGATCGGGATCGGTCCGTCGGCGCGGCGGTGCACGAACTGATCGACGAAGGGATCGCCGCTGTCCCCGATCGCCTCGGTCGGCCCCTGCCAGACCAGGCGGCCCGCGTGCATCATCGCGAAGCGGTCCGTGGTGCGCCGCGCGCCCGCCATGTCGCTGGTCACCAGCAGCACCGTCGCGTCGAGGCGGGCGGCGGTTTCCCGGATCAGGTCGTTGATGACGTTCGACATGATGGGGTCGAGCCCGGCCGTGGGCTCGTCGAGCAGAAGGATCTCCGGGTCGTGCGCGATCGCCCGGGCCAGCGCGGCGCGCTTCTGCATCCCGCCCGAGAGGTCGGCCGGGTAGAGCGCCGCCGCCTCCGGCGCGAGCCCCACGGCGGCGATCTTCTCGACGGCGGCCTCGTATCCCGACTTGCGGTCGACGAGGCCGTCGCCCATCAGACGGAAGACCACGTTCTCCCAGACCGGCATGCTGTCGAACAGGGCCGAGCGCTGGAACAGCATGCCGATCCGCCGTGTCGCCGCCTCGCGCACGCCGTGCGGCACGCCCGCCGTTTCCGTCCCGTCGATCCTGACGCTGCCGGCGTCGGGCTCGATCAGCCCGATGACGGTCTTGAGCAGCACCGTCTTGCCGCTGCCCGACGGCCCGCTCAACGCCACCAGCTCGCCCTTGCCGATCTCGAGATCGACATCCTTGAGGGCATCGAGCCCGTCGAAGCGCTTGTTCACCCCGGACAGCGCGATCGCCGGCGGGGAAATCCCGTCGGTCATCGGAGACCCCGCCAAATCCTTTCCTGCTTATCCCTGAGATTCATCCAGCGATGAGTTTTCGGTACGGGATGGG
>JAPPIT010000152.1 GCA_028820505.1 Defluviicoccus sp. | reverse complement strand
TCAGCTACAGATTGCCGGACCATATCTATGCCGAACGGTCGTCCAAGTGGTAGGCGCGCATTTTTGAGGTCAGACAAATGAAGACGCGTTTCCGCGGTCCGGCGGCCAATTTCGCCGGCGCGCCGCAACGCGGTCGGTCCTGATGACGGCGCTATCCCTGCTGGACCGCTTCGCCGACGCGATCCTCCGCTATCGCTGGCCCGTCCTCGGTCTCGCGGGCGCGGTCATGCTCGCGGTGACGGCGGGCGCCGGTTTCGTGGGCGTCACCAATGACTACCGAAGCCTGTTCGACGAAGACAATCCGCAACTCGCCGCGCTGAACGCGCTCGAGGATACCTACGGCCCGTCGAACCGGGCGCTGATCGCGATCGCGCCCGCAAACGGCCCGGCGTTCACGCGGGAGACGCTGGCAGCCGTCGAAGAGCTCACGGAGGCGGCCTGGAAAGCCCCGTACGCTATCCGGGTCGACTCGCTCACCAACTACAGTCACAGCAGGGCGGACGGCGACGCGTTGATCGTGGAGCCGCTGGTCGAGGGTGCGGGCGCGCTGACCGACGCCGATCTGGAGCGGATCGCGAAGACCGCGCTGAACGCCGTCGAAATTTCCGGGCGTCTGGTCTCGCGCGACGGAAAGGTGGCCGGTCTGGTGATCGATTTCGCCCTGCCGGACAATCCCGATGCCGCCGTGGTCGAGATTACCGACTATCTCAACGGCACTCTCGACGCAGCCCGCGCCCGCGATCCGGGAATCGCCTACTATCTGACCGGCGACGTTCCGTTGAACCGCGCGTTCGCCGACGCCACCAGGGACGACCTGGAGACCCTCGCGCCGATCGTTTTCGCGATCATCGCCGTCATGGCGGCCGTGCTCCTGCGTTCCCTGCTGGGGACGGCGGCGATCGTCGCCGTGCTGATGTTCGTCATCAACACCACGGTCGGTTTTGCAGGCTGGATCGGAACGGTGTTCAACCCCGCCAATTCGGGGGTGCCGATCATCGTGATGACGGTGGCGGTCGCCCACTCGGTCCACATTGTCGAAACGACCCTCGCGGGTCTGAGCCGCGGCCTGGACAGAAACGCGGCCATCGCGGAGTCGATTCGGGTCAACGCATGGCCGGTATTTCTGACCTCGCTTACGACGATCATCGGCTTCCTGAGCCTCAACGCCTCGGACTCGCCGCCGTTTCGTGTCCTCGGAAATCTCGTGGCCTTCGGCGTCTTCTGCGCCTTCGTCTATTCGCTCACCCTGCTTCCCGCGTTGCTCTCGACCCTTCCGTTGCGCGCGCGCAAGGTTCGTGGCGGGGAAGCCGGGTTCTTCGACCGCTTCGGCCGCTTCGTGGTCGCCCGCCGGACGGTCCTGCTCTGGGGCTCCGCCGTTGTCGCGGTCGTTCTGGTCACCGGCGTCCCCCGGCTGGAGCTGACCGACAACTGGACCAAATATTTGAGCGAGCGTTACCAGTTCCGGCAGGACTCGGACTTCGTCATCGACAACCTCACCGGCATCGAAACGCTGGAATATTCCCTCAAATCGGGTCGCGAAGACGGCATCACCGACCCCGCGTATCTGCGCAAGGTCGAAGCGTTCGCCTCATGGTTCCGGACGCAGCCCGAGGTGTCCCACGTACAGGCCTTTCCCGACATCATGAAGCGCCTGAACAAGAACATGAACGGCGACGATCCCGGCTTCTATCGCGTGCCGGAGGATCCCGACCTCTCGGCGCAGTATCTGTTGCTCTACGAGCTGTCGTTGCCGTTCGGCAGGGACCTGAACAACCGCATCGACGTCGGCAAGTCGGCCACGCGCATGACCGTCGTGATGCGCAGCCTCACCTCACAGGCGCAGCGCGAGCTGGACGCGCGCGCCCTGGCGTGGATCCGGGCCAACGCGCCCGGGCTCGCTTCCGAGGCGTCCGGCGTCAGCATCGTCTTCGCGCATCTCTCGCAGAGAAACATCGAGAGCATGCTGACCGGCACGATCGTCGCCATGGCCCTTATCTCGCTGATCCTCGTCTTCGTTCTGCGGAGCGTGCGCGTCGGCCTGATCAGCCTCGTGCCGAACTTCATTCCCGCGGCGATGAGCCTGGGCCTCTGGGGCTACATGGTAGGCCGCGTGGGGCTCGCCGGTTCGGTGATGACCGCGATCGCCTTCGGCATTGTCGTCGACGATACGATCCATTTCCTGACCAAGTACCTGAAGGCCCGCGGCGAAGGGCTCACCGCCCCCGAGGCGGTCCGGAGCGCCTTCCGGACGGTCGGGCATGCGCTGTGGACCACGACCGCCATGCTGGCTCTCGGATTCCTGGTATTCGCTTCGTCCGGCTTCGAGATCAGCTGGGCGCTCGGCCTCCTGGTGACGCTCACGATATCCTTCGCGCTGCTGGCCGATTTTCTGCTTCTCCCGCCCCTGCTGATGGCCCTCGACAAGAGGAAGCGATGATCCGTTGCCGTCGGCCCCCACGGGTCTGGCCTACCCGCCGCCCGCGCCGAAATGCTATCCTGCGGCCCGGTCTTCACCAGCCCGTCCGGTCATGAGCGGTATCGAGCACGCTAACGGGCACAAGCCCCTGTCGCTGGCGCATCTGGTCGATCCCAATATCGGCCGGGCGGCGCGGCCCGACCCGGCGGATTACCGGTTCGAGTTGCCCGACGTGCTGCGCGCGGTCGTGCAGCTCCGGTCGCAGGCGCCGGAAGACGCGTTCAGCTCGTCCTATCTCGGCACCGAGCGCGAGGGCAACGCAATCCTCGTCGGCGAGGACAATCTGTTCCTCACCATCGGCTACCTGATCGCCGAGACCGAGCACATCGTCCTCGGCTCCGACGGGAACGAGATGACCGGCGCCCAGGTGCTCGCCTATGACTACGAGACCGGGTTCGGGCTCCTGCGCGGCGGCTCGTCGCTCGGCGCGCGGCCGATCGAGATCGGCGAGACCGGCGGGTTGAGAGAGAAGGATTGGGCGATCGCCGCCGCCCGGGGCGGCATCGACAACGCGATCAAGGCGCGGATCGTCTCCAAGCGCGAGTTCGCGGGCTATTGGGAGTACCTGCTGGACGAGGCGATCTTCACCGCCCCGCCGCATCCCCACTGGAGCGGCGCGGCGCTGATCGACAACGACGGAAGGCTGGTCGGTCTGGGCTCGCTCTTCGTGCAGGACGCCGAGCCCGGCGGCGGGCCGAGCGCCGGCAACATGTTCATCCCGATCGACCTCTACAAGGAGACGGTCGACGACCTGCTGCGTTTCGGCCGTCGTCCCGGTCACAGCCGGCCCTGGCTCGGCATCTACAGCATCGAGGCGCTGGGCAAGGTGCTGATCACCTCGGTCTCGGAGCGCGGCCCCTGCGCGGACGCCGGCGTGGAGGCGGGCGACGTGGTGCTCGCGGTCAACGACGCCGCCGTGGGATCGATCGCCGAGATGTATCGCCGGATCTGGGGCGTCGGCCCGGCGGGCTCGACCGTCGCGCTCAGGCTGCTGCGTGACGGCGAGGCGCACACCGTCGAGATCGTCTCGGCCGACCGCGAGAAGCTGATGAAGGGCCCGCGCGCGCATTGAACCGCCGGGCCGCGGCAGGGCAAGACCCATGAACCGCACGCTTCAGAGCCTGATCGTCGACCTCTCCCGTTTCGGCGACACTCCCGCGGTCATCGCCTTTTCCGATCCAGGCAGGCAGACGCGGGGTTACGGCGACCTGCACCGCGATGTGTTCGCCCTCGCCGGCGGATTGCTCGGGCATGGGCTCGGCCACGGAATTCCGGTCGGCGTCATCGGGGTCAACAGCGACGCGCAGATCGTCCTCCGACTCGCCCTCGCCGCGATCGGCGCGATCGCGGTGCCGCTCGACGACATGGGCTCGCCCGGCGATTTCCGCCGCGCTCTTGCCGACAGCGGCGCGCGCGCCCTGTTCGCGGACGGCGGAATTTTGGCGGTGCTGCCCGAAGAGGTGACAGAGGGGCTGTCCGGTGTTTGGCGGCTCGACGGGGACGACGCCTCCACGGCGGCGCACTGGTCCGATCTGATGGGCGAAGCGCCGGAGACGCTTCCTGCCGTGGTCCCCGAGGACCTGGCCGCGATCATCTACACCTCGGGCACGACGGGAGTCGCGAAGGGCGTCCCGCTCACCCACGGCAATTTCATGTTCAACATCGAGGCGCTGGCGAGGGGCGGGTTCGTCGATACCGGCGACCGCGCGGCGCTCCCCTTGCCGCTCCACCACGCCTATCCCTTCATGGCCGGGCTGATGGTGCCGTTCGCCTGCGGCTCGACCGTGATCCTGCCCAGGGCGCCGACCGGACCCGATGTCGCGACCGCGCTGCGCGAGGCCGGGGCGACCGTCATGGTGGGCGTGCCCAGGCTCTACGAAGCCATGGTCGAGGGCATTCGCGGGAGGCTCGCAGGCGGCGTTGCCGGCAAGCTGTTCGGCGCCCTCTGGCGGGTGTCCGCGTCGGTCTCGCGCAACGGCGGGCCCCGAATCGGCAAGTGGCTGATGTGGCCGGTGCGCCGCCGCTTCGCTCCCCGGCTGAAGATGATCGTCTCCGGCGGCGCCAAATTGGACGAGGACGCCGCGTGGGGGCTCGAGGGCCTCGGCTTCCAGGTCCTGACCGGGTACGGGCTGGTCGAGACCTCGTCGGTCACGACCTACAACCGCTACGGCGAGGGCCGCATCGGCACCGAGGGCAAGCCGGTCGAGGGGAGCGGGCTGCGCATCGCCGATCCCGACGAGGAGGGGATCGGCGAGGTGCAGCTCAGCGGACCGCACGTCTTCTCCGGCTATTTCGGGGACAGCGCGACCACCGAAACGGTGTTCACCCCGGACGGCTGGTTCCGTTCGGGCGATCTCGGCCGCGTGGAACCGGACGGCTCGCTGGTGATCACCGGACGCAGCAAGGACGTGATCGTGCTCTCGGGCGGCAAGAACGTGGGTCCGGAGGAGGTCGAGACCGCGCTTGCCGCGGGCCCGCTGATCGCCGAGGCGGGCGTGTTCGAGCGCGACGGCAGCCTGGCCGCGCTGGTCGTGCCCGACGAGGACGCGTTGCGCCGCGCGGAGACCCAGCGGCTGGAAGACGCGATCCGCATCGCCGTCACCGAGGCCGGTGCGGGGCTCGCGCCCTACAAGAGGGTGACCGCCTATCGAATCGTCCGCGAGCCGCTGCCGAGGACCCGGCTCGCCAAGCTGCGCCGGTTCCGCCTGCCGGAGCTTTTCGAGGTCGCCGGCGGACGGACGGCGCGCGATGACGAGCAAGGGCCCGAAGCGGCGCTCGCCCACGACCCGAGGGCGGGGCGGATTCTCGCCCTGATGCGGGCGCGCTTCGGCGACGAGACGATCGGGTTCGCCACCAGCCCGCAGCTCGACCTCGGCGTCGATTCGCTCGCCTGGCTGGAAATCGCCGGACAGATCGAGGCCGATCTCGGCGTGACGCTCGCACCGGACGCGCTGGCGGAAGTGGTGACCCTGGCGGATCTCGTCCGCGCGGCCATCGACGCGCCCGAATCGGCCGCGGCCGCCCCGGCCGAGGCGGTGCTGCCCGACCGTCCGCGGGGCCTCCGCCGGTCCGTCTGCTGGCTCGCATACTGGCTCAACCGCCTGCTCGTGAGGGCCGCCTTTCGCGTGCGCCGGCACGGTCCGGTTCCGGATGCCGACAGGCCGCTGATCCTGATCGCCAACCACGCGAGCGACCTCGATCCCCTCGTGCTCGCGGCGGCGCTCCCCTGGCGGACGTTCGGCGCGCTCTGGTGGAGCGCGGACCGCGCCCGCGTCTTCGGCTCGCCCGGCCTCCGCTGGCTCGCGCGGATCGCGCAGCTCTTCCCGATCGACGACCGCAACCCGGCCGAGGGTCTTGCCGTCGCCAGGGGGCTGATCGAACGCGGCGAGAGCCTGGTGTGGTTTCCGGAGTCCTGGCGGTCGCCCGACGGCCGTCTGCAGGATTTCATGCGCGGGATCGGGATCCTGCTCACCGAGAGCGACGCGGCCCTGGCCCCCGCCTATATCGCCGGCACGTTCGAGATCCTGCCGCGTCACCGGCGCTGGCCGAGGCTGCATCGCGTGGACGTCCATTTCGGGAAAGCGGCCGACGCCGCGGGCGGGACGCGGACGATCGAAGAGGCGGTCGCTGCGGCCCGCGCCCTCGTCGCGGACCTGGAACTGCGCTATGGTGCGGACCGCAACTGAACGGGGAGACGGCATGCCGCGCGAGGAACAGATCGGCTTCCGGTCGGACGGGCTCACGCTACGCGGCGTCCTGCATCTCCCCGACGGCATGGAGCCCGGCGAGCGCCGCCCGGCCTTCCTCGTGCTGCACGGATTCGGCGGCAACAAGACGTCCGACAACTGCGTCCGGCCGTGCGCGATGCTGGCCGAAATGGGCTATGTCACGCTCCGCTTCGACATGCGCGGCTGCGGCGAGAGCGACGGCGAATTCGGCCGGATCATCTGTCTCGAACAGGTCGAGGACACCAGGGCGGCGCACGGGTGGCTCGCCGAACGGCCGGAGGTGGACCCCGAGCGTATCGGCGCCATCGGTTCGAGCTTCGGGGCGGCGGTCGCGGTCTACACGGCCGGCGTCTACGACAAGATCGCGGCGGTGATCTCATCCGGCGGCTGGGGCGACGGCGCGCGCAAGTTCCGGGGCCAGCACCCGACGCCGGAGGCATGGAAGAAGTTCACCGACATGCTCGAAGCCGGCAGGCGCCACCGCGAGGAAACCGGCGAGTCGCTGATGGTGCCGCGCTACGACATCGTGCCGATCCCCCCGCATCTGCGGAACAACCTCGCGGCCAACGCGGTCAGCGAGTTTCCCGCCGAAACGGCGCAGTCGATGTACGATTTCGTCGCCGACGACGTGGTCGGCGGTATCGCGCCGCGGCCGCTGCTCCTGCTGCACAGCTCGGTGGACTCGGTCACACCGACCGAGCAGTCGATCGAGATGTTCAAGCGCGCCGGCCAGCCCACCGACCTGCACCTGACCGCCGAAACCGACCATTTCATGTTCGCGGAAAGCAACGTCCGCGTGCACCGCGTCATTGCCGACTGGCTCGAGAAGTTCTTCCCGGTCCGGGCCTCGGCGACCGCCTGAACGCAAGCGGGCGCCCGGGGCGCCCGTCGAGGAGAGATGCCATGATGCCTTCGATCAAGAGCCTTCATCACTGGGCCTATCGATGCCGCGACGCCGAGGAGACGCGGCATTTCTACGAGGACGTGCTCGGTCTGCCGCTGGCGCATGTGGTGTCGGCCGACATCGTGCCGAGCACGGGCGAGTATTCGCCCTATGTCCACATCTTCTTCGAGATGGCGGACGGCTCCTACGTCGCTTTCTTCGATCTCGGCGACGGCGAGATCACGAAGCGCGATCCCGACACGCCGCGCTGGGTGAACCATCTCGCGCTGGAGGTGGAGAACGAGGAGGCGCTGGTGACCGCCAAGGCGCGGCTCGAGGAAGAGGGCGTCGACGTGCTCGGCATAACCGACCACGACTTCGTCAAGTCGATCTATTTCTTCGATCCGAACGACATCCGGCTCGAGCTCACCTGCCGGATCTCGGGCAAGAAGGAGCTGGAGAAGAAGGCGGCCGAGGCGCACGAGCTCCTGGCCGCGTGGACCGACCGTCCGGGCCGGGTCGCCGCCGAGTAGGTTTCCCGCCATGGCCGAACGCGAGCTCGTCGTCCTCGACGTCAAGCCGGGCGGGGCGATGGAGAGCCAGTCCGGGCTGATGCAGAAATGGCCCCGCATCTACTGCGCGCTCGCGCCCGCGGCGGACAGGAAGGCGGCGGCGATCGTCGTCCACCCCACCAGCAACTTCATGGGGCATTACCTGATGCCCCATTTGCCGGCCGCCGGGGTCAGCCTTCTCGCGCTCAACACGCGCTATGTCGGCAATGACACGATGCTCCTCTTCGAGCGCGTGATCCAGGACCTCGGCGCCGGCGTGCGGTTTCTCAGGGAACGGGGCTACGAGCGCATCGTGCTGCTCGGCAATTCGGGCGGCGCCTCCACCGTCGCGCTCTACCAGGCCGAGGCCGAGGACCCGACGATCTCCGACACCCCGGCCGGCGATCCGATCGAGATCGATCCGGACGACCTGCCGCCCGCCGACGGGATCGCGCTGTTCGGCGCCCACCCCGGGCGCGGCCACATCATGGCGGCGTGGATCGATGCCTCCGTGATCGCCGAGGACGACCCGCTCGGCGTCGATCCGGCGCTCGACATCTACAACCCGGAGCACGGCCCGCCCTACGCGCCGGAGTTCGTCGCGAAGGTGCGCGTGGCGCAGCGCGCCCGCGTCGAGCGCATCACCGCCCGGGCCCATGCCCGGCTCCGCTACCTGCGCGGGCGCGACGGCGGGCCGCGCGACGAGGCGTTCCTCGTCTACCGGACGATGGCCGACCCGCGCGTCACCGATCTGACGCTCGATCCCAACGACCGGCCGCCCGAATCGATCTGGGGCGAGCCCAAGGCGATCAATTACGGCGCCAACAATGTCGGCCGGTTCACCACGCTGACCTCGTGGCTCAGCCAGTGGTCGCCGGAATCGCGCGCCGACGGGCCGGCGTGCCTCGCGCGGACCTCGGTGCCGGTGCTCAACCTCGAATTTTCCGCGGATTCGGCGGTTTTTCCCGGCGATATCGAGCTGTGGTCGGACGCGGCGGGAAGCCGCGAGGACTATCGCAGGATCGCCGGCGCGACCCACTACATGGACGGCCAGCCGGAACTTCTCGCGCAGGTCGTCGCGTTGATTTCGGACTGGGCGCGCGGGCTCTGAGGCAGAACTCCCTTGCATCCGTCATGCTCGGCGAAGGCCGAGCATCCACGAGTTTTTTTCTTTTCGGCAGCACGACAAACAAAACGTGGATGGTCGGCCTCCGCCGACCATGACGAGGGAGGAAAGGTCAGGACTACTTTCCCTACCGTTCCGCCGGCAGGACCTCGGTCATCGCGTCGATCCAGCCCGTATCGACGCCCAGCGTTTCGAGCTCCGCCGCGGCCTCCGCCCTGGTCTGGGTGACCTTCGGGATAACGCCCTGGTTCTCTCCCTCCGCGGGGTGGCAGCACGCCTCCAGCCGGATGCCGTTCGGGTCCCTGAAATAGATCGAGACCATGCCCGGCAGGATGTCGATCGGCCCGTCATAGGGGACGCCGTGCCGGGTCAGCCGTTCCTGGATTTCCTCGAACCGCTCGGCCGTGACCGAAAACGCGCAGTGCTGCATCCCGCCGATGGCGTCGCGGTCGGAGCGCGGCTTCTCGCCCTTCGGGATCTCGAAGAACGCGAGCAGGCTGTCGTTTCCCATGTCGAAGAAGTAGTGGCGGATGCATTCCCAGGGCGGGTTGCCCCGGTTGCCGGGCCCGGTGCCCACGCCCTCCGGCACCTTCATCGCATGCACCAGCGGCATGCCGACCACGTTCACGAAGAACTCCGTGGTCGTCTTCATGTCCTCGGTGGTCAGCGCCAGGTGGTGCACGCCGCGCGTCACGACATGGTAGTCGGCCGCCTGGGCCGGCGCGGCCACTCCTGAATCGGCCATGGTCGGTACCTCCCGGGGTCCGGATGACACGGGGACATTAGAGCATTTCGCCGCGAAGGCGAACCGCCAAGCGGCGACCGGCGCGGTCAAGGCGCGAGCGGAGCGTCCTGGGCCCGCCGATAGATCGACTCCAGATACGGGGCGAGCTTTCTGGCGCCCGATTCCATCGCCGGCACACAGTCCCGAACGTAGCGTTCGCCCGCCTCGCGGATCTCGCTCCTCAGCGCGTCCTCATCGACCGACAGGATTTTCCGGTCGCGCATCACGATGCGGCCGTCGACGATCGAGGTCCTCACCGCCTCCGACGTCGCCGAGAAGGCGAGCTGGCGGATCGGGTCGACCAGAGGGATGAAGCCCCAATGGTCGCGGTCGAGCAGGATCAGGTCGGCGCGCATGCCGGGCTCGATCCTTCCCACCTCGTCCGCCATCAGCCCCGTCCTGGCGCCCGCCGAGGTCGCCATGTCGAACACCTCGTCCGCACCCTGCGGTGCTAACTATCTGACGAACGGTCGTTTTTTC
>JAPPIT010000040.1 GCA_028820505.1 Defluviicoccus sp. | reverse complement strand
ACGGCATCGTCCTGATCGACCAGGACAAGTGCCGCGGCTGGCGCATGTGCGTCTCGGCCTGCCCCTACAAGAAGATCTATTACAACTGGCGGTCCGGGAAGTCGGAGAAATGCATCTTCTGCTACCCGCGCATCGAGGCCGGGCAGCCGACCGTCTGCTCGGAGACCTGCGTCGGCCGCATCCGCTATCTCGGCGTGCTGCTCTACGATGCCGACCGGATCGAGCAGGCAGCGGCGGCGGAAGACCCGCAGGACCTCTACCAGGCGCAGCTCGACATCTTCCTCGACCCCTCCGACCCCGAGGTGATTCGCCAGGCTCTCGCCGACGGGGTGCCGCAGGCGTGGATCGACGCGGCGCAGCGTTCCCCGGTCTGGCGCATGGCGATGGACTGGAAGGTCGCCTTCCCGCTGCACCCGGAATACCGCACCCTGCCGATGGTGTGGTACGTGCCGCCGCTGTCGCCGATCCAGTCGGCGGCGGAGGCCGGCGCGCTCGGCCATGACGGGCTGATCCCGGATGTCTCGCAGCTCCGCATTCCGCTCAGATACCTCGCCAACATGCTCACCGCGGGCGACGAGGCGCCGGTCAGGCTGGCGCTGGAGCGGATGCTGGCGATGCGGGCCTATATGCGGGCGAGGCACGTCGACGGCCGCAGCGAAATCGCGGTCCTGGAGCGGGTCGGGCTCACCGAGGCCGATATCGAGGACATGTACCAGACCATGGCGATCGCCAACTACGAGGACCGGTTCGTGATCCCCACCACGCACCGCGAATACGCCGAAGAAGCGTTCGATCTGCGCGGCGAGTGCGGCTTCAGCTTCGGCGACGGGTGCAGCGGCGGCACCGGAAAGCTCGACCTGTTCAGCCACGAGGTGCGGGTCGGGCCGAGCGCCGGCGGGCGTTCGAACGGCGCGGGTGCGGCGCGATGAAGACGTACCGGGCGCTGGCGGCGCTGCTGCAATATCCCACCGCCGAACTCGCCGGGGCGGCGGGCGAGATCGCCGCTGCGGCGAGGGAAGACGCGCTTCTGTCCCGGGACAGCCTCCAGGCGGTCGAACGCGTGGCGGCGCGGCTTACTGTCGGCGACCTGCTGACCGCGCAGGAGAGCTATGTCGGGCTGTTCGACCGCTCGCGCAGCCTGTCGCTCCATCTGTTCGAGCATATCCACGGCGAATCCCGCGACCGCGGCCAGGCCATGGTCAACCTCGCGGCGCATTACGAGACCCGCGGCTACGGCATCGACGGCAACGAGCTGCCGGACTACCTGCCGCTGTTCCTCGAATTCCTGTCGCTGATCGATCCCCGGGAGGCGGCCGATCTGCTGGCCGACGTGGTCCACATCCTGGCCGCAATCCGCATCCGGCTGGAGCGGCGGGGCAGCGACTACGCCGGCATCTTCGGAGCGCTGGAGGAACTGGCCGCCCGGCGGCCCGACAGCGCCGTCGTGGCCGGTCTGCTGGAGCGGGACAAGTCGCCCGAGGCGGAGGCCGCCGAGCTCGACAAGGAGTGGGAGGAGGCGCCGGCCTTCGCGGGCGCCGGGGACGATGGCTGTCCGGCCGCGCGCGACACCCTCAACCGGATGGCGGAGCTCGCCGCCGGCGCCGGGCCCGGCGGACGGGAGGGAGGATGACCATGGCCGACTGGTTGCACATCCTGGTCTTCGGCTACTACCCCTATTTCGCGGCGACGGTGTTCCTGGCCGGCAGCCTGATCCGTTTCGACCGCGAGCAGTACACATGGCGCAGCGGGTCGAGCCAGTTGCTGCGCCGCCGCCAGCTGGTATGGGGCAGCGTGCTGTTCCATGTCGGCATCCTGCTTCTGTTCTTCGGCCATTTCGTCGGCCTGTTGACGCCCAGCGAGATTTACCACGCCTTCGGCCTCTCCTCCGGCGCCAAGCAGGTGCTGGCGATCGTGGCCGGGGGGATCTTCGGCGTTGTCTGTCTCGTCGGCCTGACCATGCTCCTGCACCGCCGGCTGTTCGACCCGCGCATCCGCCGGACATCGAGCCCGATGGATATCGCGATCCTCGCCATATTGTGGGTGCAGCTGGTGCTCGGCCTCGCCACCCTGCCCCTCTCCTGGGCGCATCGCGAGCACGGCGAGGTCATGGTTACGCTCTCGCTCTGGGCTCAGAAGATCGTCACCTTCCAGGCCGACGCGGCGCTGCACGTGGCCGACGTGAGCTGGGTCTACAAGGCGCATATCTTTCTCGGCGTGACCATCTTCCTGATCTTCCCGTTCAGCCGTCTGGTCCATATCTGGAGCGCGCCGGTCGGCTATCTCGGACGCCGCGGCTATCAGGTCGTGCGCACCCGCGAAGGGCGCCGCGTCGCGTGAGGCGGCCATGACCGGGATTCGCGTCAACGACCGCTGCATCGAGGAAGACGAGATCCTGCGCGAGATGCAGTACCACCCGGCCGGCGATGCCGGCGCCGCGCGCGACGCCGCCGCCCAATGGCTGGTGATCCGCGCCCTGCTGCTGGACCGGGCTCGCGCGCTCGGCATCGACGAGGAGGACGACGCGGACGCCGTCCAGACGGTGATCGAGCGCGAGGTGGACATCCCCGCGCCCACCGAGGCCGAATGCCGCCGCTACTACGACAACAACAAGGAGCGCTTCCGCAGCCCCGATCTGGTCGAGGCGGCGCACATCCTGCTGTCCGCGGCGCCCGACGACGAAGCGCGGCGCGCCGAAGCCGAGGCGCAGGCCGGCGAGCTGATCGACACGCTCACCCGCGCGCCGGAGCGTTTCGGCGAGCTGGCGCGGGCCCACTCGGCCTGCGACTCCAGGCACGAGGATGGCCGGCTCGGCCAGGTCTCGCGCGGCGACACGGTGCCCGAGATGGAGACCTTTCTGTTCAACCTGGAAGAAGGGCAGCTCTCGCCGGTGCCGGTGAAGACCCGCTACGGAGTCCATGTCGTGCGCGTCGACAAGCACCTTCCCGGGCGGACCCTGCCCTACGAGGCGGTGGCCGGCAGGGTGGCGGACTATCTGAAGGACGCGTCCTGGCGCCGCGCTTTCCAACAATATGTCCAGCTGCTGGCCGGGGAGGCCCGAATCTCCGGTTTCGACATCGCCGCCGCGGACTCGCCGCTGGTGCAGTAGCGCGGAAGGTACGTTGGAGCCTGTCCGTTTCGGATAGAAGTGCCCTCACCGTCATGGTCGGCGAAGGCCGACCATCCACGAGTTTTTAAGTCTATGGAAACAAAAACAAAACGTGGATGGTCGGCCTTCGCCGACCATGACGGAAGAGAACGGATGAAGCGGTTTCAACCAATACAGACCCGCTCCTAGATCGGCTCCAGCCGGGGCGGCGCGGCGCGGGTGCCGGAGCCGCGCGTCGGCATCATCGGGATGGCGAAGCCCTGCTGGTGGCCGGCGCGGACGATGACGGCGAATTTCCACAGCGCGCCGCCGGCGACGGCGAGGACGCCGCCGAGCCCGATCGCCCAGGCCGACAGCGGGCCGGCGATCGCCAGCCCGAGCAGGCAGAGGAGCGCGGGCGCGGCGTGGCCGAAGATCGTCACGACCGGCGCCACCGCGTCGAGCTCGGCGTGGGCGAGCGGCCCGATCCCCTCCCCGGCCGCGGTCCTGCGGTAGCGGTGCCACAGGATGCCGGCGGCGACCGACAGCACGACGATCGTCCAGGCGATTCCCTCGACCGCGCCGGTCCCCATGACTTTCATCAGAAAGCCGAGCAGGCCGGCCCCTTCGAGCAGGCCCGATGCCACGATGAGCCAGGGAACCAGCGGCGCGCGCCAGGCCGGAATTCCTTTGCCCGCGAAGAGGATTTGCGCCTGGCAGTAGAGGAAGGCCGCGCCGGCGAGCGCGACGGCGGCGTGGAGGACGGGATGCGGCCATAGCACGTCGAGCGCGAGCGCCGGGTAGAGCACCGCGACCGCATAGGTCTCCCGCGTCATCCATGACGTTTGCGGGCGCAGCAGCACGTAGAGGAAGCGCAGCTTGCGGCCGATTTCGAGGAAGACGAAGAAGAGCCCCAGCGCCATCAGCGCGGCGGCGACGAGATAGGCGTCCACCAGCGCATCCGAGCCCAGCATGCCGAACGCCGCCGCCAGCCCCGCGACCGCCATCGCCCCGCCAGAGAGCCCGCCGAGCGTGAAGTTCATCGCCGCGCGGGCGTCCCAGAAGGTCTGGCGTTCGCCCACCAGCGGGTTCTCCGGGTTCGCCATTGCCGCGTCGGCGGTATCCACTTCCTCAGCCTCGCGCCCGGGCGTGGCGTTCGGCACGTCGTAGAGGTAGCGGATCTGCGGGTCGGTCCCGAGCTCTTCATGCATCTGGAAGCTCGCATTGTCGCGCGCGAGCCGCGAGACGTTGCTGTCGGGATCGGCGAAGTCTCCGAAATGGAGCGCCTGGGCGATGCACGAAGCAGCGCAGGCCGGCGTGTATTCGAGATCGGTGCCGGGCACCTTTCCGAGCGCCGTCCCCTCGTCCACCCGTTCGACGCAGAACGTGCACTTGTTGGCGACGCCGGCCCGCTCTTCGTGCACGACATGCGTCTCCTGCGCCGTCGGCTCGCCGTAATACCAGCCGGTGTCGTGGGCGATGGTCCGCGCCTGGTAGGGACAGGCGACCGCGCAATAGCCGCAGCCGATGCAGGTGTCGTAATCCATCGTCACCAGCCCGTCGGCGCGCTGCCGGGTCGCCCCGGTGGGGCAGACCGGGACGCAGGGCGGCTCGGCGCAGTGCTGGCAGCCGGTGACCAGGAACAGCCGCTCGACATCGGGATAGGTGCCGCGCTCGACGTCGAGCACGCGGCGCCACTGCACGCCGGGCGGGGTGTCGTTGGCGTGCTTGCAGGCGATGGCGCAGGTCTGGCAACCGACGCATCGGTTGAGGTCGACCACCATGCCGTAGCGCGGGCTCATCCCCGGTCCCTCAACCGGTGTCCCGGCTCAGCCGGACTCGCGCGAGGTCGGCGCCGCTCCCAGTGCCGTCGGTCAGGCTGAGCGAGAGCGAGGTGACCGAATTCAGGCTCGCGAGCCCGAGATCCTTGGCGAACGGCGTCGCCCAGTGGTCGAACTGGCCGATCATCAGGATCGTGTCGGGGCGGATGCCCTCGCGCAACACCGCGCGGCCCCGCGTGACGCCGGTCGGCGATTCGATGACCACCGGATCGCCGTCGGCGATGCCGAGACTGCGCGCGGTCGCCCGGTTGACGATCACCCCCCTGTGGCCGGCGATGTTGTTGGCCACCTCGTTGATCAGCGGGATCCCGACATTGGCGCCCCAGGAATACTGCATCGAGCGCGCGGTGAGCGCCCACAGCGGATAGGCGTCCGGGTCCTCGCCGACTTCCTTCGCGTAGTCGATCCAGATATCCGGGAACGGCTTGTAGCCCGGCAGCGGCTCGTACTCGTCGAGCTGGCGGTCCCACCAGTTGACGCCGATCTCGTGCAGCCGCTCGGCGAGCTCGGCGCCGTGGCGCATGAGGCGCTCCTGGTAGGGCATCTCGAAACGGAGCCCCTGCTCCTTGAGCGTCGGGTAGAGATACCAGTCGAGCTGCGGAAACGGCCGCAGCATGAAGCCGTTCTCGCGGAACCAGTCGATGCCGTGCACCTCTTCCCCGTCCGAGAGGCCGTGGCTCGCGGCTTTCGCGACCGCGTCCCAGATGTCCTCGACCGGGTGCGGCTCCGTTACGTCGAGGCTGAAATCGTAGCCCGCCTTGTCGTCGGCGAGCCTGGTGCCCGCGGCGCCCCGGTTGATCGCCGCGTTGTAGCCCTCGAGGATGCCGACGCGCCGGGCGAGTTCGGTGGCGATCCAGGTGATGTCCCTGCAATCGACCACCGGGTCGGCGACCGGCTGGCGCACCGCCCAGCCCTGATGCTTCCAGAACTGCTCGGTGAACTTGGTGGAGCCGATCTGGATCAGTTGCAGGCTCTCCAGGTCGGTCGCCTCGGGCAGCAGGATGTCGGCCATGTGGTTGGTCTCGTCGCGCGTATAGGCGAAGGAGACCGTGAAGGGGAACTCGGCGATGCGCTCGGCGACCTCGGGCGCGTTCCACGACGAGATCGCCGGGTTTGTCCGGTAGTTGATCCACATCGCGGGCTTGGCCTGCTCGGGCCAGGCTTCGGGCAGCGTCTTCTGGAACAGCCAGGGCAGGTGCGCCGGGCCGAGCGCCGGCGACCAGGCCGAGTCGGCGGCGAGCGGGACCAGCGTCTTGTAGGCGTTGCGGATATGCGGCGTCGCCGTCCACTCCTCGCGGGTCGTCGGGTTGAACGGGTAGTCCATGATCCCGTCGCCCTTGGACCGGACGGTGAGGTGGCGGTTGTAGGCCGGCCGGTTGAGCTTGACCGCGGTCCCGAGCGTCCCGCCCGGCACTTCGAGCGCGCCCACCAGCGCCGCCAGCAGGGTGCGCGCCCAGCAGGTCTGGTAGCCGCCCCAGCCGTTGTTCACCCCCTTGCCCAGCATCACCGAGACCGGGCGGAAGGGGAGTTCCTTGCCCTCAATCTCGATGGTCTCGCCGACCATGGCGTGGGCCAGGTACTCGTCGGCGACGCGGCGGATGCGCTCGGCCGGCACGTCGCACTCGGCTTCCGCCCATTCCGGTGTGAAGCCGCCCACGTGGTCGAGGAGCAGCTGGAAGGCGGGCCGGGCCTCGGCGTCCTCGTGCGTCCAGACCGCGCCGTCGGGACCCTTTTCGATTCCCGAAGCGCGGTGCGTGCCCTCCAGCGCGGGCTCGGCGATATCCGCGTCGAACGGCTTGGCCCGACCGTCGGAGAGGTCGAGGATCAGCGGCTTTTCGGTCTCCGGTTCGCGCAGATAATATCCATTGGGACCAACGAGATAGGGCGAAGTCGTGTCGTTCGAGATGAAGTCGACGTCGCAGACTTCGCGCCAGTCGCGCTCGATCAGGATGCGGTGGATCAGGGCGAACAGGAAGGCCGCGTCGGTCTTCGGCCTGATCGGCAGCCACTCCGCCGAGAGCGCGCCGGTGATCGAGAGATGCGGCTCGACCTGGACCCGCTTGAGGCCGCGCACCCGCGCGTCGGCCTGGCGCCATACGCCGGCGACCCCGCCCGAGGCCTCGACGTTGTTGCCGCAGTTGATGACGTAGTTGGTATACGGCGTGTCGGGCGAGACGATGAAGGCGCGGTGCCAAAGCTCGCCGTAGAGATGCTCCGAGTGGTAGCACTTCACCCCCTGCCCGCCGCCGAAACCCTGATCGATCGGCCCCCAGGCCGACATGAAGGCCGGGAAAGTGCCCATGTACTGGGTCGGCGTGCCGCCGCCGCCGAAGCTCGTGGCGAGCCGGGGCAGGCCCTGCTCGTCGACCGCGCCGGCCTCGCGGATCTCGCGCATCTTCGCGGCGACGATGTCGAGCGCCTCGTCCCACGAGACCGGCACGAAACCGGGGTCCTCGTCCCGCCCCTTCTTCGGGTTGGTCCGCTTCATCGGCCGGGCGACGCGGTTGGGGTTGTAGGTCTTCTGGATCAGCCCGTAGGCCTTGACGCAGACCCGCCCGCCCCCGGGATGCCGGTCGGCGATGTCGTAGTTGGACTCGATCCGGGTCGCGATCCCGTCCTCGACCTCGACCTTGAGCAGGTCCGGGCCCGCGACGCACTGGTAGCAATAGACCGGGACCTTCTTCCTCTCCGCGATCCTGGGCGCCGTCCCCGCCATGTCGGACTCCGTTCCCGCGATCTCAGATGAAGGTGAGCCCGCCGTCCGGCTGCAGGTTCTGGCCCGAGATGTAGCTCGCCTCCTCCGAGCACAGGAACAGCATCGCCTTGGCGAGGTCGTGGATCGTCCCCTGGCGCTTGATCGACTGGCGCTCGGTGTACTCCTTGAACCGCTCGCGCGGCACCGACGGGCGCTCGACCTCGGTCTGCATGACGCCGGGCCAGAACGTGTTGACGGTGATGTTCCAGGGCCCCAGCTCGCGCGCCATCGACCGCGTCATCCCCACCATCGCCGACTTGGTGGTGATGTAGTGGAGATAGTTGGGAAGCCCCATCACGAAGGTCGCGGAGGACACGTTGACGATGCGCCCCCACTTGGCCTCCTGCATGGCCGGGACCACGGCGCGGGCGCAGAAGAACGAGCCGGTGATGTTGACGTCGACGGCGCTCTTCCATTCCTCGACGGGAAGCTCCCAGAACGGCGCCATGGTGATCCGCGAGAACACCGCGGCGTTGTTGATCAGGCAGTCGATCCGCCCGTACTCGGCGAGCGTCCTTTCGGCCATGTTGGTGGCCGAATCGAGATCGGCGACATCGGTCTGGACGGCGAGCGCCCTGCCCTGCTTGGCGCGCACCTCCTCGGCCACTCGCTCGCCGGCCTCGCCGTTGAGCTCGGCGATCACCGGGATCGCCCCCTGGGCCGCGAAATAGTGGGCATAACCGCGCCCGATGCCCTGGCCGCCGCCGGTGATGATCACCACCCGGTCCTTGAGGCTGTGATAGGTCGCGCTCTTGTCGACCTCGATCTCGTCGTAGTCGATGTGCCCGATCTCGGTCATTTCGCTCCTCTCCGTCTTGCCTGGGAACTATCGCGCAAAGCCGGGCGCGGCGCTAGCCGATGGCGCCCGCGTCGCGCAGCCGGCCGATCTCGCCGTCGTCGCAGCCGAGCACGTCGCGCAGCACTTCCTCGGTGTGCTCGCCGAGAACCGGGGGCGGCAGGCGGATCCCGGCGGGCGTCGCGGACAGCCGGAGCGGGGTCGAGATCAGCTTCGCCGGCGCCCCGCCGACCGCCGGATGCGCCACCTCCGCCACCATGCCGCGCGCCTTGACGTGCGGGTCGTCGAACACCCGGTCGAGCCGGTTGATCGGCCCGCAGCCGATTCCCTCCGCCTCCAGCGCCGACAGCCACTCCGCGCTGGAGCGCGCGGCGAAAAGCGGCCGCAGCTCCGCGATGCACGCCTCGCGGTTGCGCACCCGCCCGTCATTGGTCGCGAAGCGCGCGTCGTCGGCGAGGTCCGCGCGCCCGACCATCTCGCAGAACCGACGGAACTGCCCGTCATTGCCGATCGCGACCACGATGTAGCCGTCCCCGGTGGCGAACACTTGATACGGCACGATGTTCGGATGGGCGTTGCCGAGCCGGCCGAGATCGCCGGAATAGAGGTAGTTCATGCCCGCGTTGACCAGCCAGGCGACCTGCGTGTCGAGCATGCCGATGTCGATATACTGGCCCTCGCCGGTGAGCGCGGCGTGGCGCAGCGCGGCGTTCACCGCGACGGCGGCGAACATGCCGGACATGATGTCGGCGATGGGAACGCCCACCTTCTGCGGCTCGCCGTCGGGCTCGCCGGTGATCGACATGATCCCGCCCATCGCCTGGACCAGGAAATCGTAGCCCGGCCGCTCGGCGTAGGGGCCGGTCTGCCCGAAGCCGGTGATCGAGCAATAGACGAGTCTCGGGTTGGCCTCCTTGAGATCGTCGTAGCCGAGTCCGTAGCGGGCGAGGTTGCCGGTCTTGAAGTTCTCGACCAACGCGTCCGAATCGGCCGCGAGCCGGCGCACGACCGCCTGGCCCTCCGGCTTGGAGATGTCGAGCGCGAGCGAGCGCTTGTTGCGGTTGGCGCTCATGAAATAGGCGCTCTCGGCGGTGTCGTTGCCGTCGGCGTCCTTGAGGAACGGCGGGGCGAACTTGCGCGTGTCGTCGCCGGTCCCGGGACGCTCGATCTTGATCACGTCCGCCCCCAGATCGCCCAGGATCTGCGTGCAGTAGGGGCCGGCCAGCACGCGGGTGAGGTCGACCACCCGCACCCCCGACAACGGGCCTTCGGTTCGGTTCATCGGAAACTCCGGATTTGACGTCTATCTATAGCATCTTCCGACCGGGCACGATCGCAGCCGACTGTCGCCCGGGAGGCCCGTTACCCATGTCGCCGGTTTGGACCGCCGCGCTGGTCCCCCCTCCCGTCATGCCCGGAACAAGTCCACTGCTGTCCGGTTTAACTTCGGCACGGGCTCTGCGCCGACGGGCGGGGACAAGGCTGGGCGGTGTGGGCGCTCTCCGGCACGCCCGTTCCTCCCGGTCGTCATGCCCGGACTTGTTCCGGGCATCCACGTCCCTCCGCCGCCT
>JAPPIT010000145.1 GCA_028820505.1 Defluviicoccus sp. | reverse complement strand
GTGGCGGGAGTGACGGGACTCGAACCCGCGGCCTCTGGCGTGACAGGCCAGCGCTCTAACCAATCTGAGCTACACCCCCGAACCGGGCCACGATGTAGAACGGCGGGGATCGCGGTGTCAACATCCGCGGCGGCGCGACCCTCGGAAACGATACATCGAATTTGAGAGAATGGTGGGCGGTGACGGGATCGAACCGCCGACTTCCACGGTGTAAACGTGGCGCTCTACCGGCTGAGCTAACCGCCCGCGCGACGGGACCCTAGTCCGGCACCGACATCCTCGTCAAACGCGGGCACGAATCATGCCGCCGGGCTCCGGCGGCATGACCCTCCGCGGCCGACGGGTCTAGTTGAGGGCGTCTTTCAGCGCCTTGCCCGCCTTGAACTTCGGCTGCATCGACGCCGCTATCTGGATGGTCTCCCCGGTGCGGGGATTTCGGCCCGTCGAGGCCGCGCGGTGCGAGACGCTGAACGTCCCGAAGCCCACCACGCGCACGTCGTCGCCGCTCTTCAGCGACGCCGTGATGCAGTCGAACACCGCGTCGACGGCTTTCGCCGAATCGGCCTTCGAAATGCCGGCATTATCCGCGACCGACTGGACAAGATCGCTCTTGTTCACCTCACGCCTCCCTCATGGTCTTCGAAAAGAGGTATTGGCCTGGAACCGCGTTAACCAAGCCGACGAAATTCGCCCATGCGGCACCGAACGCCGCAGGACCGTGGCGGAGTGTGTTCGCAAAAGATTCGAGCGTCAATCGGGAAAACCGCGGGAATCCGGGGATTTTCGGGGGTTTTGCGAATCACCCCGGCCGCCGCGGGACCAAGACCTAATGCGTGACGACTCCGCTTACATCGGTCGGCTCGCCGGCGGGAGGAACCGGCTCTGCCTCCTCCGGGGACCACTCGATCGGCACCGGCTGGCGCACCAGCGATTCGGCGATGATCTCGTCGACGGTGGAAACCGGCACGATGTCGAGGTTGCGCTTGACGTTGTCCGGGATCTCGGCGAGGTCCTTCTCGTTCTCGCGCGGGATCAGCACCTTGCTCAACCCGCCCCGCAGCGCCGCCAGCAGCTTCTCCTTGAGGCCGCCGATCGGCAGCACCCGGCCGCGCAGCGTGACCTCGCCGGTCATCGCAACGTCGCGCCGCACCGGAATGCCGGTGAGCGCCGAGACGATCGAGGTGCACATCGCGACGCCGGCCGAGGGACCGTCCTTCGGGGTCGCGCCTTCCGGCACATGGACGTGGATGTCGCGCTTTTCGAACACGGTCGGCTTGATGCCGAACTCGGCGCTTCGCGAGCGGACGTAGCTGCGCGCGGCCTGCACCGATTCCTGCATCACGTCGCCCAGCTTGCCGGTATGCGCGATCGCGCCCTTGCCCGGCAGGATCACCGCCTCGACCGACAGCATCTCGCCGCCGATCTCGGTCCACGCAAGTCCGGTGGTGACGCCGACCAGATCCTCCTCCTCGACCTCGCCGAAGCGGTAGCGCCTGACGCCGGCGTATTTCTCGAGCGAGCGCCTGGTGACCCGGACCCGCTTGCGGTCCCCGGTCAGCACGTCCTTGATCGCCTTGCGCGCAAGGTTGGCGAGCTCGCGCTCGAGGTTCCGCACCCCGGCCTCGCGGGTGTAGTAGCGGATGAGGTTGCGCAGCGCGTCGTCCGAGATCGACCACTCGCCCTCCTTGAGCCCGTGTGCCTTGACCTGCTTCGCGATCAGGTGGCGCTTGGCGATCTCGACCTTCTCGTCCTCGGTGTAGCCGGCGAGCCGGATGATCTCCATCCGGTCCATCAGCGGCTGCGGCATCCGGAGCGTGTTCGCGGTCGTCACGAACAGCACGTCGGACAGGTCGTAATCGACCTCCAGATAGTGGTCGTTGAAGGTGTTGTTCTGCTCCGGGTCGAGCACCTCGAGCAGCGCGGACGAGGGATCCCCGCGCCAGTCGGCGCCGAGCTTGTCGACCTCGTCGAGCAGGAACAGCGGATTGGACGTCTTGGCCTTCTTCATGCCCTGGACGATCTTGCCGGGCATCGAGCCGATATAGGTCCGGCGGTGGCCGCGGATCTCGGCCTCGTCGCGCACCCCGCCGAGCGACATGCGCACGAAGTTGCGGCCGGTCGCCCGGGCGATCGACTTGCCGAGCGATGTCTTGCCGACGCCGGGCGGGCCGACCAGGCACAGGATCGGACCCTTGACCTTGCGCACCCGCTGCTGCACGGCGAGGTACTCGACGATCCGCTCCTTGACCTTCTCCAGCCCGTAATGGTCCTCGTCCAGCACGCGCTGCGCGCCGCCGAGGTCGCGCTTGATCTTGGAGCGCTTTTTCCACGGGATGTTGAGCAGCCAGTCGAGATAGTTGCGCACCACCGTCGCTTCGGCCGACATCGGGCTCATCGAGCGCAGCTTCTTGAGTTCCTGGAGCGCCTTCTCGCGCGCCTCCTTCGACAGCTTCGTCTTGGCGATGCGCTCCTCGATCTCGCCCGCCTCGTCGCGGCCGTCCTCGCCCTCGCCGAGCTCTTTCTGGATCGCCTTGAGCTGCTCGTTGAGGTAGTACTCGCGCTGCGTCTTCTCCATCTGCCGCTTGACGCGGTTGCGGATCCGCTTCTCGACCTGAAGGACGCCGATCTCGCTCTCCATGAAGCCGTAGGCGCGCTCCAGCCGTTCCTCGACGCCGACCGTCTCCAACAGTTCCTGCTTCTCCGAGATCTTGAGTGCGAGATGCGAGGCGATGGTATCGGCGAGCTTGCTGGGATCGTCGATTTGATTAAGAGACACAAGTACTTCCGGCGGAATCTTCTTGTTTAGCTTGATGTATTGCTCGAACTGTTTCACCACCGAGCGCGAGAGCGCTTCGAGCTCGTCCGGGTCTTCCGGCGTATCGTCGATCAACTCGGCTTCGGCCTGGAAGTAGTCGTCGGTCTGGGTGAACTTGGCGATCTTCGCGCGCCTCGACCCCTCGACCAGCACCTTCACCGTCCCGTCGGGCAGCTTGAGCAGCTGCAGGACGGTGCCGACGGTGCCGAGCGCATGGATGTCGTCCGGCGCGGGGTCGTCCTGGCTCGCGTTCTTCTGGGCGACCAGCAGGATCTGCTTGTCGTCGTTCATCACGTCCTCGAGCGCGCGCACCGACTTTTCGCGGCCGACGAAGAGCGGCACGATCATGTGCGGGAAGACGACGATGTCCCTCAGAGGAAGGAGCGGGAAGACGGGGCGCGGGGAATCTGACATGGCGCGATCCGGACCTGTTCAAGCAGGCCCGCCGCCGGGCGCGGCAGCGGGCACTCGGGAGGAGAGATTAACATGGATTGGGCGCCCGAAACTTCAACCCCGGCGACTCATGCCGTGGAGCCGCTCTCCTCCAGCCGGTCGGCGTAGATATAGAGCGGCTTGGCGCGGCCCTCCACGACCTCGCCGTTGATGGCGATCTCCTCGACGTCGTCCAGCCCGGGCAGCTCGAACATGGTCTCGAGCAGGATCGACTCGAGGATAGAACGCAGCCCGCGCGCGCCGGTCTTGCGGTTGATCGCCTTGAGCGCGACAGCCTTGAGCGCGTCCTCGGTGAAGTTGAGATCCACGTCCTCCATCTCGAACAGCCGGCCGTACTGCTTGATCAGCGCGTTCTTGGGACGGGTCAGGATCTGCACCAGCACGTCCTCGGTCAGATCCTCCAGCGTGGCGATCACCGGCAGGCGGCCGACGAATTCCGGGATCAGGCCGAATTTCAGCAGATCCTCGGGCTCGATCCCGCGCAGGACCTCGCCGGTCGCCCGGTCGTCGGGACTCCTGACATCCGCTCCGAACCCGATCTGCGTCCCCTGCCCGCGCGCGGAGATGATCTTCTCGAGCCCGGAAAAGGCGCCGCCGCAGATGAAGAGGATGTTGGTGGTGTCGACCTGCAGGAACTCCTGCTGCGGGTGCTTGCGCCCGCCCTGCGGCGGCACCGAGGCGACGGTGCCCTCCATGATCTTCAGGAGCGCCTGCTGGACGCCCTCGCCCGAAACGTCGCGGGTGATCGACGGGTTGTCCGACTTGCGCGAGATCTTGTCGACCTCGTCGATATAGACGATGCCGCGCTGCGCGCGCTCGACATTGTAGTCCGCCGATTGCAGCAATTTCAGGATGATGTTCTCGACGTCCTCGCCGACATAGCCCGCCTCGGTCAGCGTGGTCGCATCCGCCATGGTGAACGGCACGTCGAGGATGCGCGCGAGAGTCTGGGCGAGCAGGGTCTTGCCGCAGCCGGTTGGGCCGATCAGCAGGATGTTCGACTTGGCGATCTCGATCTCGTTGTTCTTGGTGCCGTGGGAAAGCCGCTTGTAGTGGTTGTGGACGGCCACCGAGAGCACCCGCTTGGCATGGTCCTGGCCGATCACGTAATCGTCGAGCACGGTGCAGATCTCGCGCGGGGTCGGCACGCCGTCGCGCGACTTGACCAGCGTGGTCTTGCTCTCCTCGCGGATGATGTCCATGCAGAGTTCGACGCATTCGTCGCAGATGAACACCGTCGGGCCGGCGATGAGTTTGCGAACCTCATGCTGGCTCTTGCCGCAGAAAGAACAGTAGAGAACGTTCTTGGAATCGCCGCTACCGGACTTGTTCATCGGGACCTCGTCGACACTCGGCGCCGCCGTGAGTCTAACGGAGCCCGCGACAACCGTCTATCCGCAATGTCCGCGGCCCTCGTTTCCTCTCCCCCCGCCGTGTCCGGCAGGAGGCGTCCGCGAGCGGTAGAAGCACGAACCCGTGCTTGTTGCTTTTAATAATATACCAATTCCGATACGTTCGGCACGCACGGATGCAGAGCAGAAACTTCGATCTGAATCTGTTCAAGGTCCTGGTGGCGCTGTTCGAGGAGCGCAGCGTCAGCCGGGCGGCGGTCAAGCTCGGCCGGACGCAATCGGCGATCAGCAATTCGCTGCGCAAACTGCGCGCGATCATGAACGATCCGCTCTTCGTGCGCTCGCCGGAGGGCCTTACGCTCACGCCGAAGGCACGAAAGCTGGAAGAACAGGCCCGCGCCGTCATCCGCATCACGGAAGCCGCGCTCTCGTGGAACGAAGAATTCGATCCCGCGAACGCGACGGGACAATTCCGGATCGGCGCCCCGGACCGGCTGGGGCTGCCCGTGATATTGCCCTTGTTCCAGTCCCTGCACGCGCTTACCCCGAATACCTCGCTTCATCTGATGACGACCGACCGCGAAAAAGCCCTCTCGATGCTCGACACCGACCGGCTGGACCTCGTGTTCGGATGGATCGACGACCCGCCGGCCCGCTTCGAATCCCTGCTGATGTTCCGGGAGCGGTTCGCCTGCCTGTGCAGGAAAGACCACCCGATCCTCCGGAACGACGGTTCTCTGGGTCTGCGGGAGATCCTGTCGTTCCCCCACCTCGTGGTGAGCGTCGCCGCCGACAACAAGGCGGCGTTCGACTTGGTGCTGGCCCGCATGGGGGAAGAGCGCGACACCGCGATCCTGGTGCCGCATTTCCTGATGGTGCCGAATCTGCTGAAGGAAGATCACCTGATCGGCGTCTACACGGAAAGGATCGCCGAACGCCTGGCCCGCGATTTCGATCTCGTCGCGCGCCCGCTGTCGCCCGAGGTCGAGCCGCTCGACCAGTACATGGTCTGGCACAGGCGCTACGAATCCGACCCCAGACATCGCTGGTTCCGCGAGCAGATGGCGCTCGCCTGCCGACAGACCTGATTCGACGGAAAACGCCGGCTTTTCCGTGTACGCGGCCGGGTTGCGCTCTCGCGAACCGATTACGCGACTGTGATTTGTTGTGATGGTAGGTATCACATAGGTTGATGCCGTGGCGATTCCCCGACGCCAGGGGCGCCATGTCTTTCCTCACTACCCATCCCATCGACGAGGAGATGAACCGATGAACAAGAGCCCCGTGTTCCTCGCGGCCGCGCTTCTGGCCGCCGCCAACTTCGCCGCTTCCGACGCGGCGCAGGCGGCGGACAAGCAGGTGAAGTGCTTCGGCGTCGCGCTCGCCGGCAAGAACGATTGCAAGGCGGGCCCCGGAACGAGCTGCCAGGGCAGTTCGACGGTGGACTACCAGGGCAACGCCTGGACGCTGGTCCCCGCCGGCACGTGCGAGACCATGACCTTCAAGACCAAGGACGGCCGCACGGTCAAGGGCAGCCTGAAGGAGTTGGCGCGCGACGTTCCGAGCTGACCGGTCGATATCCGGCCCGCCGCCCGGCTCCAGGGCCGGGCGGGAGCCGGACGACGCTTAACGGATCGTCCCGATGCCCGTTTCATCCGGCCCTGCCGTCTTTCGATCCCGGATGCCCGCCCGGGCCGGCGTCGGATTCAAGGGCGAACACGCCGAAGCGGTATGCGGCGAGAAGCCGGATGTCGGATGGTTCGAGGTCCATCCGGAAAACTACATGGTCGCCGGCGGAGCGAGGCTCGCCGTTCTGGAGGAGCTGCGCGCCAACTATCCGCTGTCGCTGCACGGCGTGGGCCTGTCGCTGGGCGGCGCCGAGAGGCTCGACGCCGGCCATCTGGCCGCCTTCCGGACGGTGGCGGACCGCTTCGAACCGGCACTGATTTCCGAACACATCGCCTGGTCGGCGCATGGCGGGGTGTGGTTCGCCGACCTTCTGCCGCCGAGCCTCAGCCGGGCCGGACTCGACCGCCTCTGCGACAATATCGACGAGATGCAGGAAGCCCTCGGCCGGCCGATCCTGATCGAGAACCCGGCCAATTACCTCCTGTTGCCGGACCGCGACATGGACGAGGTCGCGTTCATCGTCGAAGCGGCGAGACGGACCGGTTGCGGACTCCTGGTCGACGTCAACAACGTCTATGTCAGCGCCCAGAATATCGGCCTGGACGCGGACGCCTATATCGATGCGGTGCCGGGCGACCCGGTCGGGGAAATCCATCTCGCCGGTTTCACGGTGGACGGGAACGCCGGCGAGCGTCTGCTGATCGACAGCCACGGCGCGGCGGTCGACGACGCGGTGTGGCGCCTCTACGACCGGCTGATCGCCCGTATCGGGCCGCGGCCGACACTGGTCGAGTGGGACAAGGACATTCCCGACTGGCACGTGCTGCATGCCGAGGCGGTCGAGGCCGAGACCCGCCTGGCCCGCCTTTCCGAGCCGGTGCCGGCGTAATGAACGCGCCGCTCGCGGCCCTTCAGGCGGATTTCGCCGCCGCCCTGAGAGACCGTTCGCCCGACGCGGTGCCGGACGGTTTTTCCGACGCCGCCGCCCGGCGCTTCCGCGTATACCGCAACAACGTGCGCGTCGCGCTGATCGAGGCGCTGGCGGCCGCCTACCCGGCGGTGTCGAGGCTCGTCGGCGAGCCCTTCTTCCACCGTATGGCGGGCGTTTACGCAGCGGAGGAGCCTTCGCGCCAGCGCACGCTCAATCTCTACGGCGAGACCTTTGCGGACTTCGTTTCCGGCTTCCCTCCGGCGCGGGAATTGCCCTATCTCGCCGATGTCGCCCGGCTGGAGCGGGCGGTGCTGGAAGCGCGCCATGCGGCGGACGCGGCGGCGCTCGACCCGGCCGCGGCGACCGCGCTCGGCTCCGGGCTCGCCTCGGCGCGGCTGATACCGCACCCCGCGACCCGCCTGGTGAAGTCCGAATACCCCGTCGCCGAAATCTGGCGCGCCAACGCGGACGAAGGACCGGCGGCGGACGGCCCGGTGTCGATCGCGGGAGCGGCCGGCGCGCTCGTGTTGCGGCCGTCGCTTTCGGTTTCGGTGGCGGCGCTGGCGCCGGGCCGATGCGCTTTCGTCGATACCCTGCTGGCCGGCGGCGATCTTGCCGCCGCGCACGCGGCGGCGGCCTCGCTCGAAGAGGAATTCGACGTTATATCGGCATTCAGGGATCTGCTTGCCGCTGGCGCCTTTGCGGGCATTGCGGACGAACCGAGCGAAGGAGGATAGCGATGGGCGGCGTGTCGAATTTGGTGCGGCAACTGGTCGATCTCGGCCACCGTATCGCCGACCCCGTGACGAGCGGGCTCGGGCCGGTCGCGCTGCTCGTCCTCAGACTGCCCGTCGCCGTCGTGTTCTGGCGTTCCGGCCGCGCCAAGGTGGAAGGCTGGAACATCTTCTCCGTCAGGGACAGCCAGTATTTCCTGTTCCGCGAGGAGTTCGGCATGCCGATGCCGGAGCTGACCGCCCACGTCACGGCGATCGCCGAACATATCCTGCCCGCACTGCTGGTGCTGGGTCTCTTCAGCCGGCTCAGCGCGCTCGGCATGTTCGTCATGACCATGGTGATCCAGTTCTTCGTCTTCCCCGACGCCTGGCTGGGCCAGCACATGTTCTGGGCGGCCCTCCTGTTCGCCGTGATGGTGCTGGGGCCGGGGCAGATCTCGCTCGACCGGGTGTTCTTCAGGCGGTAGGGCGCCCGCGCCGAGACCGCGGACGAGCTCGCGGCGGCGCTCGAGCGGGGCTTGAGCGAAACCGCGGCGGGCCGCAGCTACATCGTCAACGCGGTGCTGCCGGAGTAGGGCGCAGTTTCGACCGTTGCGGCGGTCGAAGCGGCGCGCTAGGATCGGCCAACCAATCGGCCAATTTCATGACGACTATAGCTTAATCCATTGACAAACAGACCTTTGTGTTATCGTGACATCGGCCAACGACGTCATTGAAACGCCATCGCGGATCGAACCGGTCCGGCTGGAGGAGACGCCGGAACAGGTTGCCGACGCGATCGCGGCGCTCTCTTCGGCAAGCGCCGCCTTGGGCACCCGACTGCATCCCGCCACGGCCGGAAATCTCGCCGGTCTCGTGCGCCTGATGAACTGCTACTACAGCAATCTCATCGAGGGTCATAACACCCGGCCCCGGGATATCGAACGCGCGCTCGCCGGCGACTTCGATGAAGACGAAGAGCGACGCAATCTCCAGATCGAGGCGGCCGCCCATGTCCGTCTCCAGGAGAGGATCGATCGAATGGCCGCGGAGGACGCGCTGCCCGAGCCGGCCTCCCGCGATTTCATCCGCTGGCTGCACGCCGAGTTCTACCGCGACGCGCCGGCGGCGATGCTGAACATCGTGTCCGCCCATGCCGAATTTCGCATGGCGCCGGGAGAGTGGCGTTCGGCGCCCGAACACGACGTCGCCGTCGGCCGGCATATCCCGCCTTCGAGTCGGTCCCTGGAACCGTTCATGGCTCATTTCGAGCGGCGCTATCGCTTCGAGGAGATGGGACCGGCGACGCGCATCCTGGCCATGGCGGCCGCCCATCACCGCTTGAACTACATCCACCCGTTTCCGGACGGGAATGGCAGGGTGAGCCGTCTCATGAGCCACGCCATGGCGCTGAAAGCCGGCATCGGAGCCCATGGCCTCTGGTCGGTTTCTCGCGGTCTGGCCCGGGGACTCGAGAGCCGCAACGAATACAAGACACGGATGGACCTCGCCGATACGCCGCGTCGGGGCGATCTCGACGGGCGCGGCAACCTTTCGCAGAGCGCGCTTGTCGACTTCACGCTCTGGTTCCTGAGGGTGTGCCTCGACCAGGTGACGTTCATGGCCGAACTCTTCGACCTCGACAATCTGGAGGCCCGCCTGACGCGCCATGTCGAGCGCAGCGACAGGCTGAAACCCGAAGCCGCGCGATTGCTGCGGGAAGCCCTGGTCCGCGGCCGGATCGAGCGCGGCGAGGCATCCCGGATAACGGGATTGCCGGAGCGCACCGCCCGGCGCGTGCTGGGCGACGTTATCGAAGCAGGCCTGCTCGCGTCGGCAACGCCCAAAGGCCCCGTCTCGCTACGCTTTCCGGTCGAGGCGTTGGAAGCGCTTTTCCCTCGCCTCTATCCGGAGACATAAGGACACCGCGCGGTTTCCATGACCGACGTGTCAAAGCATTTTCCGACCTTATGCGTTCGCGACGGTCCACCCTCCCCCGGCCCCTCCCGCAAGCGGGAGGGGAGAAGGCAAGGAAAAGCGGGGAAGCGTCCCCTCTCCCCCGCCGGGGGAGAGGGTCAGGGTGAGGGGGGATGCCGGAGCCGCAGGACAACCGGGTACGACCGCGTCCGGTCGGAAAACGCTGTAGAGAGGATCTGTTTTAGCCGGAACCGCTTCATCCGTTCTCTTCCGTCATGGTCGGCGAAGGCCGACCATCCA
>JAPPIT010000093.1 GCA_028820505.1 Defluviicoccus sp. | reverse complement strand
CATGGGCATCACCCCGCCGCCGCGCAACGTCCGCAAGACCGTCGTCTGACGCCCCATCCCGGCCGAGCTCGACGAGCGGCTTGTCAGTCGCAAGATCCCACTTGTAGTGCCACTCCGAATCTTACCCCACTGACTTTGCATCGCTTTTTGCACTCAATGTTAAAGATGGGTTAGGTTTATTCGATGAAGTCAGGGTTTGAGGTTTTCTCTCACAGGCACGTTCTGGTGGGCGATGCGCGGTGCAGCTGTGGGTAAGTAGCCCGCCGCAGCGACCACCGGGAGTCTGGCGGAGGCGGGCTACTTATCCATAGCGGGCGACACGCGGCGATGTCCGTTTTTGGGGTTCCGCCCGGCGATACTCTGGCGGACCTGACAGCGGGGGCCGGGGCGCTACACTGGGGCCGAGAGAGAACGATGCGGCGGCGGCTTCCGGCACAGGCGGTATCGGACATGACTGGCTCTCCCGGACGGTGGCGCCCCGGGGGGCCCTTCTCCGGGCCTCCCGGCTCGCCCCGACCGGCGCGACCCGCGACCTCTCGATGGCGTTTCCGAACCTGCGGGGCGCAGCTTCCGGCCGGTGCGTCGTGCCAACGGAACGGGACTCGGCCCGCGCCCGTAGCCGATGCCGAATGGCCGGGCGAGCATTCCGTGCGTCCGTCGGGCGATGGCTGCGTTGTTGCCGGGGACCGGAGGCCGGCCCAGAATGGCGGCGGAGAACCGATCGGATTGGAAGGGGCAGAGGGGAGGAGCCATGACCGAAATACGTTGGCACGAGATCTGGAAGGACCAGTGCGAAGCGGCCGAGTCCATCCGGCTGCAATTCGGCATCGGCGATGCCTTCGACTATGTGGTGGGCGAGAAGCTGCTGACCTTCGCGGAGGCGGCGGAGGAACGCCCCGAGTTCGCCCGGGCATTGCCGCAATTCGTCTCGGAGCTGAGACGCATGTTCACACCCGAGGAAATCGAGGAGCAGCTGGCGCGGGTCGAGAGCGCGCGTCTCCAGCGCGCCATGGACGCGATGGACGTCTACGATCCGGAGCTGGACGACCTTGCCGTCTCGGATGCCGAGGCGCGCCGCTTCGCGTTCGTCAAGGAGCTGCTCACCGCTCCGGCGCTCGGAACCTCTTGAGACCCGGCGCCGGCCGGCAAGAGGGATCGCCGGACCGGGAGGTCCTGGCCGGGCCGGTCGAGCGCGTCACCTTCCACAATGCGGAGAACGGCTTCTGCGTGCTGAGGACCCGGGCGCGCGGCCATCGCGAGCTGGTCACCGTGGTCGGCCACGCCGCGACCGTGGCGCCGGGAGAATGGATCACCGCCTCGGGCGAATGGGTGAACGACCGCACCCACGGCCAGCAGTTCCGGGCGCGCTTCATACGCACCGCCGCGCCCTCCTCGGTCGAGGGGATCGAGAAGTATCTCGGCTCCGGCATGATCCGGGGCATCGGCCCGGTCTACGCCCGCAAGCTGGTCCGGGCGTTCGGCGAAAAGGTGTTCGATGTCATCGAGGCGGAGCCGGAACGGCTGCGCGAGGTGACCGGTATCGGCCGGGTGCGGGCGAAGCGGATAACGGATGCCTGGGCCGAGCAGAAGGTCGTCCGCGAGATCATGGTGTTCCTGCACGAGCACGGCGTCGGTACGGCGCGGGCGGTGCGGATATTCCGGACCTACGGCGCCGACGCCGTGGAGGTGATGACGGAGAACCCTTACCGTCTCGCCCGCGACATCCGCGGCATCGGCTTCGTGACGGCCGACGCGATCGCCATGAAGCTCGGCATCGAGAAGACGGCGATGGTCCGGGTTCGCGCCGGCATCGGCCATGCGCTGGCCGAGGCGATGGACGAAGGCCATTGCGGCCTGCCGGAAGAGGAGCTGGGACCGCTCGCGGCCAGGCTCCTGGAGGTTCCGGCGGAGCTGATCCGAACCGCGCTGGACCTGGAGCTGGCCGACGGCACGGTGGTGGCGGATACGGTGGAGGACACGCCCTGCATATTTCTCGGCGGCCTGCACCGGGCCGAGCGCGCGATTGCCGGCCGCATTCTGGATATCGCCGACGGCGCGCCGTCATGGCCCCGGATCGATCCCGACAAGGCGCTGCCTTGGGCGGAACGGGGAACCGGGCTTGCCCTGGCGCGCGGCCAGGCCGAGGCCGTTCGGACGGCGCTCGCCTCGAAGGTCTCGGTGATCACCGGCGGGCCGGGCGTCGGCAAGACGACGATCGTCAACGCGATCCTGCGTATCCTGTCCGCCAAGGGCGTCGACATCCTGCTGTGCGCGCCCACCGGGCGGGCCGCGAAGCGGATGAGCGAGGCCACCGGCTTCGAGGCGAAGACGATCCACCGCCTGCTCGAGGTCGATCCCAGGACCGGGGGCTTCAAACGCGACCGCGAAAACCCGCTCGGCTGCGGCCTGCTGGTGGTCGACGAGACCTCGATGGTCGACGTGCTGCTCATGCGGTCGTTGCTGGCGGCGGTTCCCGACGGGGCGGCGCTGCTGATCGTGGGCGACGTCGACCAGCTGCCCTCGGTCGGGCCGGGACAGGTGCTGGCCGACATCATCGCGTCGGGCGCCGTGCCGGTGGTCCGCCTGACCGAAGTGTTCCGCCAGGCGGCGCGGAGCCGGATCGTCACGACCGCCCACGGCATCAACCGGGGTGCCATCCCGGACCTCTCCCGGCCCGAAGCGGAGAGCGACTTCTATTTCGTGACGGCGGAGGACCCGGAGACGGCGGTCGCGCGGATCGTCGAGCTGGTGAAGACCCGCATCCCGCGGCGCTTCGGCATCGATCCCATCCGCGACGTCCAGGTGCTGTGCCCGATGAACCGGGGCGGCGCCGGAGCCCGCTCGCTCAACGTCGAGCTCCAGGCCGCCCTCAACCCGGCCGGCGAGCGCAAGGTCGAGCGCTTCGGGTGGACCTTCGCGCCGGGCGACAAGGTGATGCAGATCGAGAACGACTACGACAGGGAGGTCTATAACGGCGACATCGGCGCGGTCATCGACGTGGACCCCGAGGCGGGCGAGCTGACCGCGCGCTTCGAGGGACGCGATCTCCTCTACGGCTTCGGCGAGCTCGACGCGCTGGTGCCGGCCTATGCCGCGACGGTGCACAAGAGCCAGGGCTCGGAATACCCGGCGGCGGTGATCCCGGTGCTGACCCAGCACTACGCGATGCTGAAGCGGAACCTGCTCTATACCGGGGTGACGCGGGGCAAGCGGCTGGTGGTGCTGGTGGGCCAGAAGAAGGCTGTGGCGATCGCGGTGCGCAACGCGTCCGGACGCCGGCGCTGGTCGAAGCTGGACGAATGGCTGGCCGGCGCGAAAGCCGATCCGGAACGCGGCATTGCCGGGAGTACACGGCCGGTTCGCGGTCTTGCGGCAGCGACTGGTGTCGGCTGTTGAAACTGGCCGACCGCACCGACTACGCCTTCCGCGTGCTGATGTACCTCGCCGTGAACGGCGGCCGCCTCGCCACCGCCCGCGAGATCGCGGCGCGCTACGGGATATCGCACAGCCACCTGACCAGGGTCGTCTGGGCTCTCGGCCGCGCCGGGTTCGTCGAGACCGTGCGCGGCAAGGGTGGCGGGCTGAGACTGGCGCGGCCGGCGGAAGCGGTCGGCGTCGGCGAGGTGGTGCGGCTGATGGAAAGGGGCATCCCGCTCGCCGAGTGCTTTCCCGGAAGCGGTGGCGGTTGTCGGATCGAGACGTGCTGCGCCCTCAAGGGCATTCTCGCCGAGGCGGAGGCGGCGTTCTTCTCCGTCCTCGACCGTTACAGTGTCGACGACCTGGTGCATGGCAACGGGGAACTGCGCGCGTTCCTTCTCAGCGGGCCCCCTTCGGATGCGCGCCCGCAGGGATGATTACCGATCGGCGGGGGATGGCGCGACCTGGATGAATTGCCCGGTGCCGACGATCCCGCTATAGGAATCGAACCGCCGATTGCCAACCGGGATGCGGGAGGTGACCCATGAACAGATCGGAACTTGAAAGGCGTGTCGCCGAACGGACGGGGCTGGCGTCGTCCGCGGCCAAGGGTGCCGTGGACGCCGTATTCGACGTGATCGCCGAGGCCTTGGCCAGCGGCGAGGACGCGAGGGTTTCCGGGTTCGGGGTTTTCGGGACCAGGGCACGCCCGGCCCGCATCGGGCGCAACCCACGGACGGGGGAGAGCGTTTCGATAGCGGCCTCGACGGCGCCGACGTTCAAGCCGGGCAAGGCGCTGAAGGACGCGGTGAACGCCGAAACCGGAACCTGAGCGGCGAGGCCGCATGTACTCGGCCCCCGACGATGCCCCAGGGAGCGGGAGATTGATTCCAGCCGGTTACGCTGCGATGACGCCTTTGGCGCATCGTCCGGCGACGATGGCGGAAAACGCCGGAACCCCGGGCCGAAACGACTACTCGGCTGCCGAAAGGCCGGCCGAATTGCATAAAGGACAAGAAAGTCGTGGAAGCGGCTTGCACGGGATTTCGCTTATGATTGCATGCTCCCATTCTCAAGCTGAAATCGAGTACTCGCATTGAGGGAGGTCCCTCCAGCGGCCTTGCCGGACAAATGAGAGAACGAGGGAATGCAACGAGTTAGCGCGTTCTATAACTTTGGGAGTGCGAGCTGCTCAACAACGACGAGATAGCGGCTGCTGTTACTCAAGTACGTTTCGTTACGGACCGGTCCCCAGAAAATCTGCGCTCAGAAAGAGCGATGAAAAAGAGTTGGCTATCCATTAGCCACGAAGTCGTCGATGCCTTGGAATATCTTCCAGAGCCTATCAACTTTCTTGTGCTCCTCAAGATAGTCGGCGTAGGCCCGACGAGAACTGCCGAGAAGTTGGTCATAGAACAATAAACGAGCATCCAAGGCGGCTAGCTGATCTCGAACACTTTCCGCATCATCATCCCATTCCGGCGGTGGTTTTCCTACAAGACAAATGATGTCAAGCGGCCAGTCCGGGTAGATGGTTTTCTCGATCAACTTCTTTGCCCCGGAGCGGTACTTTCGAATCTGCCGGGTAAGATCGTCTACCGGTGTCGCGACTGAGCCACGTTTCAATTCGATTATAACATGCCTGCCAGACACGGTCCGATAGCCGATGTCGATGCGACCCCTCTTTTCCGTGGACGTTAGTTTTTTGCTCGCAGTCTTGAGAAAGCCCGTAATATTCCTTTCCGATGCCTCCGATCCCTTTACCCGCTCCCAGCCGGCGTCAAGCAGCCACAAATGATCGAATATGTGGTCCCGAATGACAGTTTCCTTATCGTCTGCGTTCAACTTTTGCTCTAACGTCGTAATTACTCCGAGCCGAAGCTTTACGATCTGTCCATAATAGCTCAACTGAAGATCGTCGATGTCATTGAAGACAGAGAGAACCGGTTCGATCGATTCATCGGTAAGTTGATCCAAGTAATCCAATTGCTCCTTACGCCGGTAGCTTTCGAAAGCAAGTATGGATGCCTTCAATAGCTCTCGCTTTTCGGTTTCCTTTCCGGTGCGCATTGTGTTCAGTCGACCGACCCATCGCTCGGCTTTCTTCTTGGTATCTCCTGTCAATTCTTCCAACCAAGCTGAAACCTCGGGTACGCTTTGCGCTAACACTCGGGCACCGTCCCCGCGCCGCCAATCGCTCCAGCGAGCCGCCACGTTTCTGAGTTCACGATAGATAATCTCCCGCAAGGCTTGAAAGCGAGGATCGTCGGCCTTCAGCGTTTGACGGCTGCTAGTAGCAATATCCTCGTCGTTGTCTCGGTCTAGGTCATCACAGTGCAGTTCACCTACGACATAGTCAGCATAGATCTCCTTCTCACCAAACCCGTCCAAGATATCTTCGTGTGCTTGCTTTCCGCGCATAAATACAGCGAGACGGTTGAGGTTCTCGTTCTCCTCGTCCTTGAGGAATTCTGGCCTCTTGACCGTGCCGATCCATCCGGTGATTTCTATTCCGGCTTCGTGACTTGGAGCATGGACGTTGGATGTGCGATCGACCGGTGCACGGCCTTGGGAGAGATTCTTGAAAAGCTGCATGAGGTCGGACTGATTGCCATAGGTCCAAAGATATTCGATGTGTTCGTAATAGCCCCTGTCTCTCGGCTCGACGGGCGTACCGTCAACCGTCACTGAAAAGGCAAACTTTGGACCTATCACCGAGAACCGGCGCGCCAATCGTTGACGGAGTCCCTTTTGGGTCAATTGACTTATGCGCCTGCGCAGGCCGGTGAGTTTGATTAGGGTGCCACTGGATAAATGGTCGGGCCAATGATCCAACTCGTCCGGTCTGTAGGCAACCCCGTCATTTGCTTCAATACGTTCCTTTATCTTCTTTGCGTCCATTACAAACGCCGTCTGTTCGCCATCCTTTATGGTGTACACGGTTACGACTCGGGCAATCGAGAACGAAGACAGTTTCCCAATACCCTTTCGTCCCATAGGGTCGCGATTGCGGAGAGGGGTTTTGCTGCCGATTTCGATACGTCGTCGAAAGCCTACTTCAAGGAAGCGATCGGCAACTTCGTCACGGGTCATCCCGATGCCATTGTCGTGGATCGTGATGACGTCATTCTCCTTGTCTAGGGAAACGGCCACATCGGTAGCGTCAGCATCCCAAGAATTGGCCACGATCTCCGATAGGACAGCGGGTATCGTGCTGTAGAGATTCATTCCCAGATGTTCTAGGACATGCAGACTGATCTTCATTTCAAGTGGTCGCTTCACTTGATGACCTCCAGATGCTGGGCAATGGCTCTTGCGATTGCACGTGCGAGCGTTACAGGAACAGCATTGCCTATCATGCGACCGAGCTCTTTAAATGCCACGGCATCTCCTTGGCGTACAAATGCGTAGTTCTGCGGGAAGGCTTGCAGTATCGCGCCTTCTCGTAGCGAGAGCGCTCGATCCTGGTCAGGGTGGCCAAAGCGACCGTTTCCGAAACCGTAGAATTGTGTGGTAATTGTTGGGGCGGGTCTGTCCCAGCGCATTCGACCATAGACGGAACCGTAGCCCTTTCCCGTATTTCGCCGGTGGCAGGGCGTAATCAAGCTCTCGTCCCAATCCCGCCATGTGCCACCGGGTGTTGACGACCTAATTCGCTGCAAGTTCCGGGAGGACAGCCGGCTAGCCCGGTGCAAACAGTCCTCATGATTTACGCCACCTGCGTCAAGTATTGGCATATGGCCGATGGCGTCTTGGACTGTCACATATTCATCCGGTGCATGGGTCGGCTGTGGCAGTTCAGGTTCGCCGTGCTTTGAAGCAATGAGCACCAGACGTGATCGTGCCTGCGGCACGCCGAATGCCGGGCACTCCGCAATCATCCAACGCACGACGTATCCGCCGTCGGTCAAAGTCTTGACGAAGCCATCAAATGCAGCCCCACCCTTGAAACGCAACAATTGCGGCACGTTCTCCATCGAAAGAACGTCCGGTCCGACGGATACTGCTAATCGACCGAAATCCTCAAGCAGTTGCCATTTCGGATCCTCACGGCCTTGGGAATACAGCGAGAATGGCTGACAAGGTGCGCACCCGACTAGCACGCGCGGTAGCGACTTGGGAAACTCTGCGGCGAGCTCGCTGGCATCAATTGCAGCGACGTCTGCCCGCAAAAACGGCGCATCGTTGTTCGACTCAAAAGGATATCGGCAGCGTTCGTCGATATCGTAGCCGCAAGTAACGGAGTAGCCCTCCAAAACAAACCCGTGCGACAACGCACCTACCCCGCAAAACAGATCGATCACGCTAGCGACTGGGGTGTGCCCTACCGGCGCTTGGCACTCAGTGGCACTATCGGTCATCGTCTGCATGTCGCCGTCGCCGGTCGATTAGGTCGTTGTCGTCAACCTCAATCCCATAACCCCTCAAGGCCTTGAGCACGCAGGATCGCATGGTGTCGCCGTCGGCTGCGGCTCGGATCTTGATGGCGCGCCGAACACTTTCGGGTATCTCCACCTGAAGTGGCACGTCGTTGTCCGTCACTCTTGGACCTGCTTTGTCGTTGTCGACGAAAACCGCACCAAGGTCATGACCTCTTATAGGTCATGAAGTGCCAGAGTGCAAACTTGGTTCCTAGGCAGCGATCGTGGCCGCCATATCGGCGTTGTCCGAAGCCAGACGCCGGGACAGCGTGAGCAGCGACCGGAGCGCCTCCTCGGCCTCCGGCGGCAGGGCGCCGTCGCCGAGCAGGCGGGACAGATCCCGGCCGAGCGCCTCGACCGCGCCGACATCCGACGGCGCGCTCATTCCCCAGCCTCGACGGCCATCAACGCCGCCAGCACCGCCAGCCGCTCCGCCCGGGGCATCGCCTTGTACGCGCTTAGGTCGACGGCGTGCTGGCTGCGGTGAAGCGGCGGCCGCGGTGAAGGGGCGGGCTACCGCGCCCGGCGTTCTGTTGCCGCCGTCGGAGCCCGCCCCCCGTACGAACGGCGGACCCTGGCTATCTGGAAGTAGAGCGCGCTCTGTCCGAAGGTGGCCACGACCGCCTGGCCGGCGGCAGGCGCATTATTGGCGGACGGTGAGTTCCCGATGCTGGCCTGTCTCGATTTCCCCGATCACCGCCGCGATCCTGTCGACCGCGGAGCGCAGTGCGGACCACCGGTTGTCGTCCAGTGCGATCACGGCAACCGACAACGGCGCCTGCTCGCGAGCGAGGCGTTTGTCGGTCGTTAGCAATACCGTGAACCCGCCGCTGCGCGCCCGAGCCAGCAGTTCGGCGTCGGTCAGGGCGCTCCAGTCGCGAAACATCGCGCTCTCGACGGGGATGCCGTCGAGAGCGTCTTGCAGGGGCCGTCTCAGGCGGGGGGATACTCCATGATCGAGGAGCACCTTCATGTGCGTTCAGGCGCCGGCGGTCGGCCATCGGTCCCGAGCGATTGCGCTGCTGGCGCATAGAGAATGACCCGCCGCGCGCAGCACGGCGGCGGCGGCGTCCCGGTCGATCTGGAACTCGCGCACGAAGTCTTCGAGCGACACGCCGTCGGCCAGCCAGTCGAACAACTGCTGCACAGGCAGCCGACTGCCCCGGAAACAGGGAACGCCGCTCATACGTCCCGGGTCCACCCAAACCGCTTGTTCGAGTGTCATCGGCCGATCCGTTGGAGAACTCGCCAGGGTCGTCATGGTGTCACCGACTGTAGCACCGTCGCGGGATCAGGGTTCGGCAAACTATACGAAGCGCGCCGGATGCGCCAGCACAGGTGCCGCCAACGTGACATCCGCGCCCGCCCAGCGGCGGGAGTCTCCCCGGTCTCGTCCGGGACCGCTTCTCCGCCGCCGGCGGGACCGGCACTGGCATCGCCGGAGACAGCCTGCGTTGCCTGCACGACTCCATCGGCATCCTCGTCGACCCCGCCCGTGTCGAAGGCGGCGAAGCCGGGCGGCATCCAGGCGAGCGCCGCCGCATGGGCGCCGGCGCCGATCCCGACTGGCCAGTCGCCGGCCGCGAAGGCGGCCTCCATCGCTTCGGCTAGCGCCGGCTTCTTGTACTTCGACCGGGCCGATGCCCAGGCAACGCCGAACACCGTGCGGGCGATATCGAGGATGCGGCCCTTGTTGATGCGCGACCACAGCATGGCGGCGGTCGGGCGGACATGCCTGGCGAAGTCGATGTCGAGCCGGGCGACGGTGGCTTCGAGCTCGGGGCGTGCCTGGGGCTCGAAGGCGAGCTGAGACGCCGACGCCCGGGACGGGCCGGCGGCGTTGTGGGCAGGCTCGGCGATTGGGTCCGGGGAACGGCGGGCGACCGGCAGCAAGACCCGGCCGCGCTTCGGAACGACCGGGATCAGGACCGGTTAGCCGCGGCCTCCGCATGTCGCAGCCGGTCGACGATCCATCTGAACGCCGGCGCATCGCCCAGGATCATGTCGCGCATGGCCCGGTAGTCCCGCTCGACGGCCGCGTGCAGTTCGGTTTGCGGGACCAGCCGGAGCGATCCCGGAACCGCCTCCTCGAACCGTTTCCAGGCTTGTCGGAAGGCGACGAGATTGTGGTTCCGGACCGCGTCGAGCAGGGCGGTGTCGGCAAGAACGGCCTCACCGGTCGCGGTCGCCGCAATCATGCCCGAACGATTAGTATGCCGTGGACGGTTCGCAAGTGAACCTAAATGCGGCAGTTGGAGGGCGTGATCGTCCTCTCGGGGCGGTCTGGCCGGTC
>JAPPIT010000216.1 GCA_028820505.1 Defluviicoccus sp. | reverse complement strand
GGCTTCTTCTTGGCCTTCATGATGTTGGGGAGCGAGGCGTAGCGCGGCTCGTTGAGGCGGAGGTCGGTGGTGACCACGGCGGGGATCGAAAGACCCACCGTCTCCAGCCCGCCGTCGACCTCGCGGGTGACCTCGGCGCCATCGCCGCCGAGCACGATCTCCGAGGCGAAGGTGCCCTGCGGCCAGCCGAGCAGCGCCGCCAGCATCTGGCCCGTCTGGTTGCTGTCGTCGTCGATCGCCTGCTTGCCGAGGATCACCAGGCCCGGGCTCTCGCGCTCGACCAGCGCCTTGAAGAGCTTGGCGACGGCCAGCGGCTGGAGCTCCTCGTCGGTCATCACGTGGATGCCGCGGTCGGCGCCCATGGCGAGCGCGGTGCGGATCGTCTCCTGGCACTGCCGCACGCCCATCGATACAGCGACGATCTCGTCCGCCGTGCCGGCCTCCTTCATGCGGATGGCTTCCTCGACGGCGATCTCGTCGAACGGGTTCATCGACATCTTGACGTTGGCCGTCTCGACGCCGGTCCCGTCCGCCCTGACGCGGACCTTCACGTTGTAGTCGACGACGCGTTTGACACCGACCAGTACCTTCATGGAAGGGCTTTCCCGATTCCTGAGAGGCTCATGGAAGGACACCGGGGCGGCGCCCGAGCCCGCCCCTTCCCCGGCTTCCGGACAGGGCGCCGAAACTATGTCCGGCGTTTCGAACTGTCAACGAGCGACGCCCCGGCCTCATTCCCGTCCGAACAGCACGGCGATGGCAAGCAGCGCGATGGCGCCGAACTGGAGGATCACTCGCGCCTGCATGAACTTGTTGCCATATTTGCGGTTGAACTCGCCGCCGCGCGCCATGCTGAACAGCCCCATGGCGAGGACGCCGAGCACCGCCGCCAGGGCAATGCCCAACAGGACCGTGCCGGTCGTGGTCATGGGTGAGATATACGGGCCCCGCGGCATCCCTGCCAGCGGATTCGGGCGTCCCGCGCCCGTGCTATAACCTGGCGATGGGCTATCTCGACCGCATCGCCGAGTGCAACGCGCACGATCTGGACGGTTTCCTGCCGTTCCGCGTCGGCGGGGTGCAGCACGGCTGGGTCAGGCCCGGCTTCGCCCGCCGCCTCGCGGATTTTCCCGAGGCGTTCGAGGTGGACGACGCATGCGTGCGCACGGCACCCGCGCTCGCCGGCTTCGAGGAACGGACGGAGGCGGCCGCATCGGCGCTGCGCGCCCTGTCCGATTCCGGCGAGCTGGGGCGCTGGCGCGACGAGGCCTATCCGGTCGGCGACAGCCTGTTCGGCCCGCATTCGATGCTGATGGACCGGTCCGCCATTCCGTTTTTCGGCGTCCGCGCCTACGGCGTTCACGTCAACGGCTATGTCCGCGACGGCGGGCGGCTCCTGATGTGGATCGGGCGCCGCGCGGCGGACAAGGCGACCTACCCGGACATGCTGGACAATTTCGTCGCCGGCGGGCAGCCGGCCGGCATCGGGCTGATGGAGAACGTGATCAAGGAAGCCGGCGAGGAGGCCGGGGTTCCGAAGGCGCTTGCCGCCGCCGCTCGTGCCGTGGGCGCGGTCTCCTATTGCCAGGAGACGGAAGAGGGGCTGAAACCGGACACGATATATTGCTACGACCTCGAACTGCCGGTCTCGTTCGTGCCCGGGAACCGGGACGGCGAGATCGCGGAGTTCCATCTGTGGCCGGTCGAGCGGGTGATGGAGACGGTGGCGGAGACGCGCGCGTTCAAGTTCAACTGCAACCTCGTCTGCATCGACTTCTTCGTCCGCCACGGGCTGATCGACCCCGAATCCGGCGACTATCTCGACATCGTCCACGGGCTGCGGCGGGGAAATTCCGGTAATGCGCGCGCCGCGGCGGTTCGGTAGGGTGCGCGCCTTCCCGGCGACGGGCTAACCTTGCGGAAGGGCCGATGCTCCGGAACGCCTATCCCAGCCTCGATTTCGACCTCGGCGAGACTGCGGAGATGCTGCGCGAGAGCGTGGCGGACTTCTCCTCGGTCGAGATCGCGCCCCGCGCGGCGGAAATCGACGAAACCAACGAGTTCCCGCCCGATCTCTGGCGCAAGATGGGCGCTCTCGGCCTGCTCGGCATCACCGTCGAGGCGGAATATGGCGGCGCCGGGATGGGCTATCTCGAACACGTCGTCGCGGTGGAGGAGGTGAGCCGCGGCTCGGCCTCGGTCGGGCTCTCCTACGGCGCGCACTCCAACCTCTGCGTCAACCAGATCCGCCGCAACGGCACCGACGCGCAGAAGCGCCGTTATCTGCCGAAGCTGATCTCGGGCGAGCATGTCGGCGCGCTCGCGATGAGCGAGCCGGGCGCGGGCTCCGACGTGGTCGGCATGCGCCTCCGCGCCGAGCGGAAGGGCGAGCGGTTCGTCCTCAACGGCACCAAGATGTGGATCACCAACGGGCCCGACGCCGATACGCTGGTGGTCTACGCGAAGACCGACCCCGATGCCGGGCCGCGCGGCATCACCGCCTTCCTGGTCGAGAAGGGCTTCGCCGGCTTCTCCACCGCGCAGAAGCTCGACAAGCTCGGAATGCGCGGCTCCAACACCTGCGAGCTTGTGTTCGAGGATTGCGAGGTGCCGGAGGAAAACGTCCTCGGCGCCGTCGGCGAAGGCGTACAGGTGCTGATGAGCGGGCTCGACTACGAGCGCGCGGTGCTCGCCGGCGGCCCGCTCGGCATCATGCAGGCCTGCCTCGACGTCGTCGTTCCCTATGTCCACGAGCGCCGCCAGTTCGGCCAGCCGATCGGCGAGTTCCAGCTGATCCAGGGCAAGCTCGCCGACATGTACACGATCGCCAACGCCAGCCGCGCCTATGTCTACACCGTCGCCAAGGCCTGCGACCGCGGCGAGACCTCGCGAAAGGACGCGGCCGGCGCCATCCTCTACTCGGCCGAACGCGCCACCGCGCTCGCCCTCGACGCGATCCAGATCCTGGGCGGCAACGGCTACATCAACGAGTACCCGACCGGCCGGCTGCTGCGCGACGCCAAGCTCTACGAGATCGGCGCCGGGACCAGCGAGATCCGCCGCATGCTGATCGGCCGCGAGCTGTTTCGCGAGACCGCCTGATGCCGAAGATCGGAAGCGCGGTCGACCGCCGCTCCGAGGCGTTCGAAACCAACCGCGCCGCGATAGAGGGCGCGGTCGCCGGGCTCCGCCGGATCGTCTCCACCATCGCCCAGGGCGGCGGAGAGCGGGCGCGGGAGCGCCATGCCGCGCGCGGCAAAATGCTGCCGCGGGAGCGGATCGACCGCCTGATCGACCCCGGCGCGCCGTTTCTCGAACTCTCCCAGCTTGCCGCCCACGAGGTCTATGACGAGGACGTCCCGGCGGCGGGGCTGATAACCGGGATCGGCCCGGTGATGGGCGCCGAGTGCGCGATCGTCGCCAACGACGCGACCGTCAAGGGCGGCACCTACTTCCCGCTCACCGTCAAGAAGCACCTCCGGGCGCAGGACATCGCGCGCGAGAACAACCTGCCCTGCATCTACCTCGTCGACTCCGGCGGGGCCAACCTGCCGCGCCAGGACGAGGTCTTTCCCGACCGCGACCATTTCGGACGCATCTTCTACAACCAGGCCACCATGTCGGCGGCCGGCATCCCGCAGATCGCGGCCGTCATGGGCTCGTGCACGGCGGGCGGCGCCTACGTCCCGGCGATGTCGGACGAGGCGGTGATCGTCCGCAACCAGGGCACGATCTTCCTCGGCGGGCCGCCGCTGGTGAAGGCGGCCACGGGCGAGGTGGTGAGCGCCGAGGAGCTCGGCGGGGCGGACGTGCACACCCGCGAATCCGGCGTCGCCGACCACTATGCCGAGAACGACGCCCACGCGATCGCCATCGTCCGGCGCGCGGTCGCGGCGCTCAACCGGAAGAAGCGGGTCGACCTCGTCTGCCGCGAACCGGTCGAACCGGCGCACGACCCGGCCGACCTCGCCGGCATCGTGCCGGCGGACTACCGCAAGCCCTACGAGGTGCGCGAAATCATCGCCCGCATCGTCGACGGGAGCGAGTTCGACGAGTTCAAGGCGCTCTACGGCACCACGCTGGTCACCGGCTTCGCCCATATCTTCGGCTATCCGGTCGGCATAATCGCCAATAACGGCATCCTGTTCTCGGAATCGGCGCTCAAGGGGGCGCATTTCGTGGAGCTCTGCTGCCAGCGCGGCATCCCGCTGGTGTTCCTGCAGAACATCACCGGCTTCATGATCGGGCGGAAATACGAGGCCGGCGGCATCGCCAAGGACGGCGCCAAGCTGGTCACCGCGGTCGCCTGCGCCCGGGTGCCGAAATTCACCGTCATCGTCGGCGGCAGCTTTGGCGCCGGGAACTACGGCATGTGCGGACGCGCCTACGGGCCGCGCTTTCTCTACATGTGGCCCAATGCGCGGATTTCGGTGATGGGCGGCGAGCAGGCGGCCAACGTGCTGGGACAGGTCCGCCGCGACGCGCTGGAGGCGCAGGGCAAGTCCTGGCCGGAGGCGGACGAGGAGGCGTTCAAGGCGCCCATCCGGGAGCAATACGAGCACCAGGGGAGCCCGTTCTACGCCAGCGCGCGGCTGTGGGACGACGGCGTGATCGAGCCCGCCGAGACCCGGGCGGTGCTGGGACTCAGCATCTCCGCGGCGCTCAACGCGCCCATCGAACGGACGAGTTTCGGCGTCTTCAGGATGTAGCGGCGGGTGTTCCGGTCCGTACTCATCGCCAATCGCGGCGAGATCGCCTGCCGTGTCGCCCGCACCTGCCGGCGGCTCGGAATCCGGACGGTCGCCGTCTATTCCGACGCGGATGCCGGGGCGCTTCACGTCCGCGATTGCGACGCCGCGATCCGCATCGGCCCGCCGCCCGCCCGCGAAAGCTATCTCGACGCCGACGCGGCGCTCGCCGCCGCTCGGGAGAGCGGTGCGGAGGCGATCCATCCGGGCTACGGCTTCCTGTCCGAGAACGCCGCCTTCGCCGAGGCGGCGGGCGCCGCGGGGCTTGCGTTCGTCGGCGCGCCGCCGGCGGCGATCCGGGCGCTCGGCTCGAAGAGCGCGGCGAAGGCGCTGATGGCCCGCGCCGGGGTCCCGATCCTGGGCGGTTATCACGGCGAGGCGCAGGACGATGCCGCGCTCGCCCGGGAGGCCGAACGGATCGGCTTTCCGCTCCTCGTCAAGCCGGCGGCGGGCGGCGGCGGGCGCGGCATGCGGATCGTGCCGGATGCGGCCGCGCTCGGAAATGCGCTCGAATCGGCGCGGCGCGAGGCCGCGTCCTCGTTCGGCGACGACCGGCTCCTGCTCGAGCGTTACCTGGCGCCGGCCCGCCATATCGAGGTCCAGGTCTTCGCCGACACAATGGGCAACACCGTCCATCTCCATGAGCGCGACTGTTCTGCCCAGCGCCGCCACCAGAAGGTCGTCGAGGAAGCGCCGGCGCCCGGGCTGCCCGAAGCCACCCGCGATGCGCTCGGCCGGGCCGCGGTCGCCGCGGCGGAAGCCGTCTCCTATGTCGGCGCGGGCACGGTCGAGTTCCTGCTCGACGGGGACGGCGAATTCTTCTTCATCGAGATGAACACCCGCCTTCAGGTCGAGCACCCGGTGACCGAGATGGTCACCGGCTACGATCTCGTCGAATGGCAGCTTCGCGTCGCGGCGGGCGAGGCCCTGCCCGTCTCCCAGGAGGCGATTTCGGTCGAGGGGCACGCGATCGAGGCGAGGCTCTATGCCGAGGATCCCGCCGCGGGATTCCTGCCCTCGACCGGCCCGATCGGGCTCATGCGGCTGCCGGGCGAAGGCGCGCGCGTCGACACGGGCTTCGAGACGGGCGATGCCGTCACACCGCACTACGATTCCCTGCTCGCGAAGGCGATCGTGCACGCCCCGTCCCGCGCCGAGGCTCGCGCGAGGCTCGCGGCCGCGCTCGCTGAGATCGCCGTGGTCGGGCCCGTCACCAACCGCGATTTCCTCATCGCCGTTCTCGCCGAGGATGCTTTCGTTCGAGGCACGCTCGATACCGGGCATCTCGATCGCAATGTCGAAGCGCTGACCGCGCGGGAGGCCGCGGTTCCCCATGCGGTGCTGTCGCTTGCCGCGCTCGCGGCAATGGGGGATCGGGACCGCGCGACGCGCGACGCCGCCACGCCCTGGAATGCGCTGCGGGGCTGGCGGCTGAACGCGCCGGCCCGCCGCACCGTCGCCTTCCGGCACGGCGGGGACGTCCTGGCCGTCGAGGTCGAGGGAGAGGAATTCCGGTTCCCGGACGGGCGGCGCCGGACCGTGCGGACGCTGTCCGGCGAGCCGCCCCTGATCGGCGCCGATATCGACGGCGAGGCGGTGTCGGCGGTGGCGGTTCTCGACGGCGGCGCGGTCCTGGTCTTCATGCCGGAGAAAACATGGCGCCTGCCTCTTTTCGATCCGGTGGCCGAGGCCGAGGCGGGCGCCCGGGAGTCCGCGGCGGGCGTACCGCTGGCTCCGATGCCCGGCGTGGTCGTCGCGGTCGATGTCGCAAGCGGCGACAGGGTCGAAAGGAACCAGCCGCTGCTGGTGATCGAGGCGATGAAGGTCGAGCACACGATCCGCGCGCCGTCCGCCGGCACCGTCGATGCGGTCCACTATGCGGTCGGCGACCGGGTCGACGAAGGGGCGGAGCTCGCCGCCTTCACGCCCGACGAGGCTTAGCTGCCGTCCCTCGATACGGCCCATCGACAAGCTCAGGACAGGCTACCTGGCGCGCCTGCTCGGGATGAGGGAACAGGAAAAATCCTCACCCTGAGTAGCCCCCGAAGGGGGCGTATCGAAGGGCGGGAGCACCCGCTACGCGTCGAAGCCGTACAGGCGCGCCGGGTTGTCGACCAGAACCTTGCGGCGCAACTCCTCGTCCGGGGCGTAGGACAGCAGCATGTCGGTCAGGTCGCCGTCATCGGGCATTCGGCCCTCGATATTGGGGTGCGGCCAGTCGGTGCCCCACAGCACCCGGTCCGGCGCGGCCTCGATCAGCGCGGCGGCGAAGGGCACCACGTCCGCGAACGGCGCGCCGGCGGCCGAAAGCCGCTCCGCGCAGGAGATCTTGACCCAGAAATCCGCGTCGCGGAGGAAGTCGAGGAGAAGGCGGAACGGCGTCTGGTCGAGCCCGTCCGCCACGCGCACCCGCGCCATGTGGTCGATCACCACGGGAACGCCCAACCGCCCCAGCGCGTCCGCGTTCTCGACCACGTCCTCCGCCTCCAGGTAAAGCACGAGGTGCCAGCCGAGCGGCGCGATACGTCCGGCCACATGCGCGACGTTCGAGAAATCCGGCGGGCCGCTCAGATGCCGGGCGAAGCTCATCCTGACCCCGCGCACGCCGCCCTCGTGCAACCTCTCCAGCTCGGCGTCGGCGATCGAACCGTCGATCATCGCGACGCCGCGGTAGCGCCCGCCCGCCCGCGCGATGGCGTCCAGCATCGCGCGGTTGTCGTCCCCGTGGCAGGTCGCCTGGACGATCACCGCGCGGTCGAGCCCGAGCGTCGCATGCAGCTTCGTCAGCGCCTCGTAGGGCGCGTCCGGCGGCGTGTAGGAGCGCTTCGGATGGTAGGGAAACGCGTCGCCCGGCCCGAAGACATGGCAGTGCGAATCGCAGGCTCCCGCCGGCGGCGAAAAGGACGGCGGGCGCGGATCGGGGTGCGGCGGCTGGCAGGTCTTCATTCGGCGGCCTCCGGCTGCCGCAGCCCCGCCTTGCCGTCCCAGACCGCGCTCGGTATCAGCACGTTGCCCTCGAACAGCCGGCGCGCCGTGCGCAGAAGAGCCGCGCGCCCGACCGTCAACGAGGCCGCGTCGCCTTCCGCTTCGAGCTCGACGGTGAACTCGCCCGACGGGTGCTCGACCGAAATCATCCGGCGCGGCCCCGGGGGCAGTTGGGCAACATCGTGCGCGACCGAGCCTTCGATCGTCGCCGCGGTGGCCACCGTGACCGCCGCGAGCACACCGATCGCGGCGTGGCAGCGATGGGGAATGAAGCAGCGCGTATTGAGCGCCCCGCCCGACGCCGGCGGCGAGACGAGGCACATCTTGGGCACCACCTTGTCGGCGACGTCGCCGAGATTCATCGCCGGCCCGATCTCGAGCCGGATCGCCTCGATCCGCGCCTTCAGCGCCGCATCCGCCTCCAGCGCCGCCGGCGTCTCGCGCCCCGTCAGGCCGAACGCCGAGGCCGGCACGATCGCCACCGGCATGCCGTTGTCGATACAGGTCGCCTCCACGCCGTCCACCGTCTCGCGGAGCGCGCCGGTGGGAAGCAGGCTGCCGCAGGCGGACCCGGCGACATCCAGGAAATCGATCAGGATGGGCGCCGCCGTTCCCGGCGCGCCGTCGATCCTGGCATCGCCTTCGTAAGTCACGGTTCCGCCCGGCGTCTCCACCGTCTGGTCGCAGAGACTGTCGGAGTTCACCATCCGGATGCGCACGTTCGACGTGTCGCCGGAGGGCGCGACGAGCCCCTGGTCGAGCGCGAAGGGGCCGACGCCGGCCAGCATGTTGCCGCAGTTGGGGGCGGTATCGACCCGTGCCTCGCCGACCACCACCTGGGCGAAGAGGTAGTCGATGTCGACTCCGGGTTTCGACGAGGGGCCGACGATCGCGACCTTGCTGGTCAGCGGATCGGCGCCGCCCACGCCGTCGATCTGGCGCAGGTCGGCCGAGCCCATCGCCGCCAGCAGGACCCGATCGCGCAGCGCCGGTTCGGCGGGCAGGTCGGAGGCGAGAAAATAGAGCCCTTTCGACGTGCCGCCGCGCATCAGGGCGGCGGGTATCCGGGTCTGCATGGTCGGCCTCGTCTGGAGCCAAGGGTGCGACCGGGATACAACCCCGAAGGGGCGTGGGCAAGCGCCCGGCGCGGCCTGCGGGTGCTATCGTGACGTTGCCGGGAAAGGAGGCCGATGCTCATTCGTCCCATGGCCGGCGTCGCCGGCGCGGCCGCGCTCGCCGCCGTCCTGCTGCCCGCCCCCGCCCGGGCCGCGGAGGAGGTCCGGATCGCCGCCGGGCGGCCGGGGACGCCGTGGCACGCCTTCGCCGTGGCGCTGGCGCGGCGGTACGAAGCCGCCGTTCCCGGTGGAAAGGCCGTGACGATTGCCCGCGGCAACGGCTACTGGAATCCCATCGTCGTCAACGCGCGGCGCGCCGAATTCGGCCTTTCCAACGCGGCCTCGGCGGCATGGGCCTATCGCGGGGACGAAACCGCCTACCGAAAGAAGAAATACACCGACATCCGGGCGGTGATGGCCGGTCTGCAGCCGGTCTGGATCGCGGCAATGCTGCGCGTGGATTATGTCCGGAACACCGGACACGACACGCTGGACCGGGCGCTTCGGGCCGGCCGCGGCGCCCCCAGGATCGTCATGGAGCCCTTTTCCAGCCTGGTGCCCATCGTCGCCGACAGGATCCTCGCGTCGATGGGTTCCAGCCGCCGGATCGTGCGCGAGCGCCGCGGCGACATCCTCCAGGTCGGCGCCGCGCAGATTCCCTCGATGATCCGGGGCGAGCGCGCGGACCTCTATTTCGAAGCCGTGGGACCGGTGCGCGCCGCGGCGCTCGGGGCGGCGCTCGCCGACCATGCCCGCTTCGTCGATCTGCCGCCGGCCGCCCTCGCGGCGCTGACGCGGACGGGGGCGGCCGCGTATTCGACCGCTCTCCGTCCCGCGCGCCGCGGGCGGGCGGTCAAGACGGTCGATCTCGGGACCGTGCTTATCGTGCACCGGAATGTCGGGAACCGCGTCGTCCGCGCGATGCTGAGGGTCCTGATCGACGACCGCGAGGTTCTCGCCCGGAGCCATGCCGAATGGCGGGATTACGCGCCCAGCCCGTACGAGGCGCTGAAGACGCGGGGCGTGCCGATGCACCCCGCGGCGGCGTCCTTCTTCCGCGAACGCGGATGGACCGAACTGGCGAAGCGCGGCCGCATCCCGCTGCCCCGCCGGAAGCCGCGGCGCTGAGGCCCGTGCCGTGGAGCTTATATGGACTACTTGACGGGGCGGGAGGTCCGCGACACGTCTACCGTCATGCCCGGACTTGTTCCACTGCTGTCCGGTTTAACTTTGGTGGACCCGGTGCAAGGCGTTGGTACAGGCGGATTTCCGGCCCTTCCGCCGGATCGGGACACGGATTGCGGCCCGCACGCATCTGCCCTCCCGTTGT
>JAPPIT010000011.1:13487-65203 GCA_028820505.1 Defluviicoccus sp. | reverse complement strand
CCCCCCCCCCCCCCCCCCCCCCCCCCCCCCCCCCCCCCCCCCCCCCCCCGCCGGGTTCGGGCTTCCCACCGTGCGAGGGATGCGGTCGGGTCTAGTCCCGGATCGCGTGCTCCCAGATGACCGATTCGGCCTTCGGGTAACTCTTGAGGATGCCGAGCTCCTTCGCGCCCTGCCAGACGGTCTCGAACGCCTTGGCGTCGGCCTTGCTCACGGTCGCCGGGAAGAACGAGAAACGCGTGAGCCACGCCTCGAAGAACTCCGGCGAGATATTGTGTTCCTTGCTGATCGCCTCTCCCACCTTGCGGCGATTGGCGAGAGCGTAGTCGACCGAGGCCTTGAGCATCCGGTTGAACTCCTTGAACGCGGCCGGGCGCGCCTCAAGCTTGTTCGGATAGCTCACGTTGACCGCGGGGACCACGTCCACCCCGTAGAGCTCGTGGATGTCGCGGCTGGTATAGGCCACCACGCGGTACTTCCCCGACTTGTCGGCCTTGTAGGCCTGGGAGTGGATCAGCCCGGCGGCGTCGACCCGCCCCGCTTCCAGCGCGCCGAGCAGCGCGGGCGCCGGCATCTGGACCCAGTTGAAGTCGCCGCCCTTGTAGGAGACGTTGATGCCGTGCTTCTTCCACAACGCGATGCGCTGCCACGTCGTTCCGGTCGATTGCAGCGCGACATTGCCCATCCGCTTGCCCCTGAGGTCCGCGACGGTCTTGTAGGGGCTGTCGGCCTTGACCCAGATGGCGCCGCCTTCGCGCCCGGCCGGGGAGCGGAGCGCCGTCGACAGGACCACGAGCTGGAGGCCGCGTGCCTGCGCCCGCGGGATCGACATCACGGCGTTCATGATGACATCGTAGCGCCGGGTGGGCGTCGATTGTATGAGCGCCGGGATGCCGAGCGATGACATGTCGATCTCGATCAGATCGGATTTTACGGCCCCGCTTTTGATCCCGTAGAGCACGCCCTCCATCGCGGGCTCAATCAGGTAGGCATAGGTGATCTTCTCCTTGGCGTGTGTCTGGGTCGCCGCGCCGAGCGCGACCGCGGCCATCGTTCCCAACAGCAACCGTTTCATGGTCTTGCCTCCATCTGGTGTTCGGGTTCGTTCGTCGCATCCGGTTCGAGGGTGCGGAACAGTGCATGAAGATGCGCCTTGTGCGCCCGCAGGTCCGCCGATCCCTCTATCGATCGGGGGCGGTCTTCCGCGATCTCGATAGTCTCCAGGACACGTGTCGGCTTGTTGGACAGGAGGAGCACCCGATCCGCGAGGACCAGCGCTTCGTCGATATCGTGAGTGACGAACACGATGGTCTTTTCGGTCTTGCGCCAGATCGAGATGATCTCTTCCCGCAGGCGCCGCCTCGTGTTCAGATCGAGCGCGGAGAACGGCTCGTCCATCAGCACGATCTTGGGATCGACCGAGAGCGCGCGCGCGATCGCGACGCGCTGACGCTCCCCGCCCGACAGCATCGACGGGAATTTGTGCATGTCCGAGGCGAGGCCGACCAGGGCGAGCAGCTCGCGCGCCCGTTCCTCCATCGCCGCTTTCGGCATCCGGTCGAAACGGAGCTCCATGCCCAGGACGACATTGCCGAGGGCATCCCGCCAGGGAACCAGGCGCGGCGACTGGAAGATGTAGGCGATTTCCTGCCACGCTTCCTCGGGCGCTTGCCCGTCGACCCTCACCGTGCCGCCGGACGCGCGGAGCAGATCCCCGATGACCCTGAGCGAGGTCGACTTGCCGCAGCCCGACGGCCCGAGGATGCAGAAGAACTCGCCTTCCCGGACGTCGAAGCTGAGGTCGTCGTATATCGTCTCGGTGGCGAACCCGACCTCGACCCCCCGGAATGTGATGACGCTTTGAGTCAACGGCAGGCACCCGGTTGCGAGGCGGCGAGTCTTCCACCCCGTCGCCGCGCGCACAAGCGCGGTCGTCGCGCGACAGCCTCACATGCCGTCGCGATGGACGACCTTCCCGCCGACCATGGTGAGCAAGGCGCGGGTATTCCTTATCTCGTCCGCGTCGACCTCGACGATGTCCTGCGAGAGAACCGCGAGGTCGGCGAGTTTTCCCGGCTCGATCGATCCGCGCTCGTCTTCGACACCCATGATCCGGGCGTTGTTGATGGTGTAGAGCTTGAGCGCCTCCGCGGCGCCGATCGCCTGATCCTCCCCGAGCTTGTAACCCATCAGCGTGCCGCGCGTGACCATCCACCACATCGACAGGAACGGATCGACCGGCACCACGGGACCGTCAGTGCCGCCGCCCACCAGAAGCCCGGAATCGATCAGCCTGCGGATCGGGATCGCGGCCGCGGCCCGCTCGTCGCCCCACCAGCGTCGCTGGTTGTGGCCGAGCAGGACGGGATGGTCCTGAACCGTCGCCAGTACGCCGATCCGCCTCATGGTCTCGATCGCCTCGTCGGTAGGCAGGAACACATGCATCAGGGTCCAGCGCAAATCGGCGATGGGCAGGTCCTCCGCCACGGTTGCGTAGCACCGGACGATCACGTCGATCGCTTCGTCCCCCACACCGTGGGTCTGGGCTTGCAGTCCGGCCTCCGCCACCAGCCTCAGGCAGTCGACGAATTCCTCCTCGCCGCCGGGGGGCGTCATCAACAGACCGCGATAGTCCGCGTGCGGTTGCTCGCCCGGCACGATCCGGTAGGGCTCCCGGAGCCGCGCCCCCTCGACCCCGCCGTCGAGCATGAACTTGATGCCGGCGAAGCAGAGCAGGTCGTCGCTGGTCTCGGCTTGCATGGCCGCGATACCGCGCTCCGTGCCGGCCCTGTCGGCGGCCTTGTAGAGCAGCTCGGAGCGCACCGTGATCGCATCCTCGTCGCGCAGCCGGCGATAGACGGAGATGCTGGTTTCGTCGATCACGGGGTCGGTCACGCTGACCACGCCGTACGAATTGAGCTCCTTCATCGCCGCCTTGAGGAGGTCGGCCATTTCGTCCTCCGGCGGGATCAGGGGCGCGACGCGACGCGCGAAATAGGCGGCCGTCTCCAGAAGCACGCCCGTGGCCTCGCCGCTGTCGGGATCGCGGACGATCACGCCGCCCGTGGGATCGGGCGTGTCGTCTGTGATCCCGGCACGTTCCAGCGCCCTGCTGTTGACGGTGACCACATGCCCGCCGCGCGGGACGATCACCGGGTTGTCGGGCGCCGCCTCGTCGAGCTCCCAGCGGGTGGGCAGCCGGCCTTCCGCGAGCAGGCTTTCGTGCCAGCCGGAGGTGCCCACGATCCATTCGCCCGACGGCGTCTCGGACGCGCGCTCCGCGATCCTGGCCTGCACGTCGGCGACCGACCGGGCATCCAGCAGCTGCACCGTCGGCAGGTTGAGCCCGAGATAGAACTGGTGGATATGGGAGTCGATCAGCCCGGGCACCGCGGCCCGGCCGTCGAGATCGATTATTTCCGTATCCGGCCCGGCATGGGTCGCGACCTCTTGCGCCGAGCCGACGGCGATAAAGCGCCCCTCGCGGATAGCCACCGCCTCGGCGGCGGTGAAGGCCTCGTCGACGGTGCGAACGGTCCCGTTCGTCAAGATCGTGTCGGCCGGTCCCGCGCCGGTCACCGGCGGGGCCGAGCGAATCGGACGGCGGTGCACCGCCGGGCTCGACCGGTCTTCGAGAAACCGCCGGAGCCAGTGCCGCGCCTCGAAGCCCGCGGCTGGCCCGGGTTGGCGGCAACGCAGGATCGTGGCGTCCAGCAACACGATCTCGCGCGCCGCGCCTGCCTCCGCGTCGTCGGGCGAGCCCAGGCGGAGGATACCGGAGACGTCCACCGGTTCATGCATCGCGATATCCGCCTCGGGGAGCGCGGACGGCTCGATCTGCAAGCCGACGGGGACGCCGTGAATGTTGCCGCAAAGCTGGCAGGGGGCGAGGGATGCCTCGGTAAGAAGCAGGCGGCCCGGCCGGACGACGAGCGACGGCGCGATATACCCCCTGACCCGGATGGCGGTTCCGTCGAGACGCAGGGCGAGCGGGGTCGCCGCGTCGTCGGGGCCGACGAGGGCGACGACGGAGAGATCGTCATCCGTGCCCGCGGCGGACGTCCGGAGGCACGATTCGCTCGAACGCCGGTCGAGGAGATCGGGGTTCATCCTGTTGTCCTCCCTGCAAGTCAGGCGCGGGATCCGCCGGCGCGGTCGCGGTGCTTGCCGAGGAAAGCGAGCAGTGCCGCGTTGAACGCCCCCGCCTGTTCGATGTTGGAAAGGTGGCCGGCCTTGTCTATCTCGACGAACTCCGAGCCCGGGATACGCCGGTGCAGCGCCCGACCGATGTCCGGCGGGGTCAGCCGGTCGTGCGAACCGTAGAGCAGCAGCGTGGGAACCGAGATCCGGTCGATTTCGGCCGATCGGTCGAAGGATAGCGAGGCCTCGATGGTCTTCAGATAGGAGTCCTTGTGAAGCGCCGCGATGCTGTCCCAAAGCTGCCGGCGCGCCGACCCGGTCGCGTCGGGTCCCACCAAGCTGTCGACCAGCGCATCGGCGATGTCGCGCGGCTCCTTGCCGGCCTTGAGCGGAGCCTGGCGCAACCGGATGAACTCGGCGCGCTTCTCCGGCGTCATCGAGCCCCGGAAGTCCGACATGGTGTCGCACAGCACCAGCGTGGCCACCCGCTCGGGGAAGCGGGCATGGAAATCCTGCGCGATCCGTCCTCCCATGGAGAGGCCGACCAGGTGCGCCTTCTCGGCCTCGAAACGGTCGAGGACCCGGATCGCGTCGCGGGCGAATTCGCCGAAGTCGAGCGGACCTTCATAGTCTTCCGAATCGCCGTAGCCGCGAGCGTCCCAGGCAACCGCATGGAAGGAATCGCGGAGCGCCTCGATCTGGGCCGTCCAGTTGGACCGGTTGCCGCCGATGCCGTGCATCAACAGCACCAGCGGCCCCGACCCGGCGCGGTCGACCGCGAGCCGCGGCGTTCCATCGATGAAGGTAGTGTGAATCCCGGTCATTCGCGCCATCCCGGCCTGTGCCAATAATCTAGCGTACCCGTCTCCCGGCGTGTACTGAAGAAAGGCGACGTCGACCGCCCCGGCGCGGGGGCGGGCTGCCGCGTCCGCGGAGCCCCTCGACGGTCTCGACCGCGCGAAGGCTCGCGACCTGCGAGCTCCGAAGGTCGCGCCGGGGGGGGTAGATCGGAACCGGCGCGCATCCGGCGTCGAGGATACCGCCGGAGACCGCCAGAGCCGCCTCGCGAAGCCCCGCCCAGGTGACGGTCTCGATACGGCCTTCCCGTTCCCTGATCCAGACGTGGACGCGGTCCGCGCGCGCTCCGTTCTATGGATGAGGTTTGCGCGAACCCTTTCTTTTGCATTGGCGGTCGGCACCTTGCTATGCAAGCGTTGTTTCGGCGGCGAGTTCAGACATGAATGTCAACGGGCAAACGGCGATCGTCACCGGTGGCGCATCCGGACTGGGAGAGGCGACAGCGCGGGCGCTGGCTGCCGCCGGCGCCAGGGTGGGCATTTTGGACATCAACGAGGAGCCGGCGCGAAGACTCGCGGCCGAGATCGGCGGTTCCGCGGCGGCGTGCGACGTGGTCGATCCCGTGAGCCACGAGACCGCCGTCGCGGCAGTCCGCGAGCGGTTGGGGCCGGCACGCATCCTTGTCGCCTGCGCCGGCATCGCTCCGAGCGCCAGGCTGATACGGCGGGACGGCAAGGCAATCGCGCTGGAAACGGTCACCCGCGCGATCCGCGTCAACCTGATCGGCACCATCAACTCCTGCCGGCTGGCTGCCGCCGACATGGCCGCCCTGGAGCCGATGGACGACAACGAGCGCGGCTGTATCGTGACCACCGCCTCGGTTGCGGCATTCGAGGGCCAGATCGGGCAACTCGACTATGCCGCCTCGAAGGGCGGGGTGGCGGCGATGACGGTCCCGCTCGCGCGCGAGCTTGCCGGCGAGGGAATCCGCGTGAACTGCATCGCGCCCGGCCTGATGGACACCCCGATGATGGACGGCCTGTCGGAGCCGGCCAAGCGGTTCCTGCTCGAGACTACGGTTTATCCCAAGCGTCTGGGGAAACCGGACGAGTTCGCCGCGCTCGCTCTCCACATCGTGGAGAACGCCTTTATGAACGGTTCGGTAATCCGGTTCGACGGCGCGCTCCGAATGGCGCCGGAATAGCGCACGCCGTTGAGCGAGAACCCATATACGCGGGACGGGGTTCGTGGACGGCGAATCGCGTTCGCGCTAGAATGTGCATATACTTGCCTCTTCGGATTATTCCTGTTTATGCAGACGGTAAGGAGGCCTAATTTTTCTTATGTTATGGCAAATATCGGACGATCGGCCGACGGTTGTAGAATAATTGCCTCCCTGTCGATTCACCGGATGACAGCATGAATTTGCCGAGCACGGACAACGGCGTTGCCATCGTCGGGTACAGCCATCGCATGCCCGGCGGCATTCAGTCGGATTCCGATTTCTGGACCCTGCTGGCCGAGCGCGAGATCGTCCAGGAGCCGATCGCCGACCGCTACGGAAGAGGTCACCTGCCCATCGGCGAATTCTCGGGGCCGGGGCGGCTTGCGAGCCCTTACGAGGGCCTGATTCGCGACGACGACGAGCTGCTTTTCGACCGCGCGTTCTTCGGCATGTCCCACAATGAATTGAGGCAGACCGAACCGCAGGTAAGGATGCTGCTCAATTGCGCGTGGGAGGCCATCGAACATGTCGGTTGGGACCTTCACTCGCTGCGCAACAGCCCCACCGGAGTTTTCATCGGCGCGCAGGTTCCGGCCGTGTCCAACTGGCGGCCGCAGCACGGCGTCACCGAATATTCGGTGTCCGGCATCAGCCTCGCCATGCTGGCCAATCGGGTCTCCTATCACTTCAACCTCATGGGATCGTCGGCCACGTACTGCACGGCTTGCTCCGCCGGACTGAGCGCCCTGCACGCGGCGATGAACGCGCTCGCGTGCGGCGATTGCGACCAGGCGCTGGTGGGTGCCGTCACCTATCTCGGCAGCGGCAGGATGAGCAGCAGCTTCAACCTCATGGGGGTGATCAGTCCGGAGGGCAGGTGCCGTTCCTTCGACGCCGAGGCCAACGGCTACATGCGCTCCGAGGGATCGTTCGTTTTCGCCGTCAAGCCCTTGGCGGCGGCCGAGAGGGACGGGGATCCGATCTATGCGGTGATCGAGGCGACAGCGGTCAACGCGGCGGGTACGGCGGACGGAAGCGGGGGTCTGGCACCGGGCCGCTTTATCAGCGCGCCCACCCGTCATGCGCAGATCCGGTTGATGCGCGAGGCCTCGGCCCGTGCCGGCCGGACTCCCTCGGACTTCGACTACATCGAGGCTCACGCGACCGGAACCGCGGTCGGCGATCCCATCGAAGGCAACGCCATCGCGGAGGCCTATGGCGGACCCGACCGCGCGGTTCCGCTGCGGGTTTCCAGCGTCAAGAGCAATGTGGGGCACATGGAGGCCGCCGCCTTTCACTGCGCCCTGCTCAAAGTCGTCCTGATGATGCAACGGCGCACTTTTGCGCCGACGTCGAACAACTTTCAGGTGCCCAATCCGGAGATCGACTTCGGTTCTTGCCCGATGGAGGTACAGACGGAATGCGAGCCGTTCCCTGAGCATCCGGTCGTCGTGGGTATCAACTCGTTCGGCTTCGGCGGCGCCAACGGGCACTGCGTGGTGCGCGAGTACCGGCCGTCGTCGCGGCCCAGGCTCTGGTCGGTGCCCCTGGCGCCCCGCGCGGGCTTCATGGTGCCCCTCTCGGCACGCACGCCGGATGCGCTCGTGGAAAGCGCGCGACGCATGCGGGAGACGCTCGACGCGCAACCGCTGGACCTCTACGCGCTTGGCGGCAATCTCAGCCGCCGCCGCACCCGTTTCGCCACGCGTGCGGCCTTCGCCGTCCGGAACCGGGAGGAACTCGCCGAAGCGCTCGATGCCTTCGCGGAAGAAGGCGCTCCCATGGGCACCGCGGAGGAGGGCGAGCGGCGGCTGTTGATGGTGTTTGCCGGGCAGGGGACGCAGTGGGCGGGCTGTGGCCGCGATCTCTACGAGGCCCACCCGGTATTCCGCCGCGCCTTCGATGCTATCGACGATCTCTGGCGCGCCTATTCCCGGACCTCGTTGCGCGAGGCCTGTTTCGAGACCCCTCAGGCGGCGCTCGACGAATGCGAGCTCGCCCAGCCCGTCATATTCGCGATCCAGTGCGCCCTGGTGGAACTCTTCAAGACCTGGGGTGTCTATCCCGACTGCGTGCTGGGCCACAGCTCGGGCGAGGTGGCCGCAGCCTATGCCTCGGGCGCTCTCTCGCTCGCAGACGCGACGCGCCTGGTTTTCCATCGCGCCACCCTGCAACAGCGCGTGGCGGGATCCGGCCGCATGCTGACCATCGGTCTCGATCGGCCGGGCGTAGAGGATCTTCTGGATACCCTGGACATTCCTTTCCGACCCGATGGCGACCGGCCCGTCGCGGTCGAAATCGCTTGCGAAAACGCGCCGGCCAACACCGTCATCTGCGGTCCGGAAGACGAGCTGCAACCCGTTATGGAGGAACTGGACCGGCGCAAACTTCAGAATCGGCTCATCCCGGGCAACATCGCCTTTCATTCCCGGGCGATGGACGCGATCGAGGACGATGCGCTGGAGGCGTTCGCCTTCCTGGACGACATCTCCTTCGACGCCGACGTGCCTTTCGTCTCGTCGGTGACGGGGGCACAGACGGAGCGGCTGGATAGCGCCTACTGGTGGTCGAACATCCGCCAGGCGGTCCGGTTCGCCGCGGCGATGGAGACCGCAAAGCGCGACCACCGGCCCGACGTGGTGCTGGAGCTGGCGCCCCACTCGGCCCTGCAACCCATCATCGCGCAATGCGTGGAAGGCGCCACTTCGACCCCCGTTTCCGTTCCGACGCTGATGCGGGACACCGATACATGCCTCGGATTTCACGAGGCCCTGGGCAACCTCTTCAAGGCCGGCGTGTCTTTGGACTTCGCGGCCCAGTATCCCCGCCCCGACCCCATCGTCCATCTGCTGCCGGGCCACCCGCGCGAAGAACGGAAGAGCGTCGACAGCACCCTGGACGACGAGTTCCTGCAGAAGCGGAGCGAGTACTCGCACGGGCCGCTGGTCGGTCACCGGGTGCCCTGCGATCATCCGCTGCTGGAAGCGCGGCTCTCGGAGGCGGCCTTTCCGTGGCTGGCGGAGCATCGCGTGCATCACGCCCCGATCATGCCGGCCGCGGGCTTCATCGAGCTGGTCCTGGAGGCCCTGGAGGGCGCGCCCGCTCACATCGAGACGCTCGAATTCCTGCAGCCGTGCCCGATTCCCAGGGTACCCGTGCGGCTGCAGACGGCACTTCAGCCGGTCCCCAATTCGCCGGACGAATATACCGTCGCGATCTCGTCGCAACCTTACGAGCTGGACGCGAAGTGCGAGCTGCACTGCCGCGGGCAGGTCCGCCGCGTCGGGCCCGATCACGCACCGGACGTGCCGGGACACGTGTCGGAAATCGACACGTCCCGTTACGAGCCCCTGTCCTATGCGGCGGACGATGAGCTCTACGAACGTATCGAGACCGTTCTCGGCGAAACCTTCCAGTACGGGCCGCATTTCCGAAACATGCGGCAGCTGCGGCGCGATGTCGGCACCGACCATCTGATGTTCGACGTGGAGGTGGACGAAGCGCTGTGGCGAGGCGGCCAGCAGGAGGGCTACGTCATGCTCCCTGCCCTGCTCGACGGAGGATTGCAGTCCTATCTCTACGACCTGATGCTCGGCGCCGATCTCTTTGCAATTCCGCGCCGGGCAGAGAACGTGACCTTCCTGCGCCCGCCCACGGTTCCGCGGATGACCTGTCGCGTCACCTATCCCGACAACATTCGATACGAGGTCGACGACAAGGGCCAATATTCGGTGCCGACGGGCGAATGGGTCTCGGGCAGCCTCGCCTGTTACGACGGCGCGACCGGCGACCTCGTCCTGCACATCGAAAAATACATCTCCTTCATCTCGAACCCGAGGCGGGTCGACCTGCCGCACAGCAAGCATCGAGTCGTCTGGCAGCCCAAGTTCGTCGCCGACGGCCCGGCGATCGCGGACCGGCTGCCGGACGGCGATATCGAGCCACCAGTCCTGCTTGCCGCCCTCGAGCGGGCGGACGGTGCCGGCGGCGACCCGCGCGCCTGCCACGCGCTGGAGTTCGCGGGCCCCAGAACGCCGGAGCAGACCGTGCTGCAGAGCTGCGTCGAGCATCTCTCGCGCGAGGAGACGCAAAGCGAGTTCTGGCTCGTCGCCGACGTTGAGGAGGGCGCGCGCGCGCATTTCGATGCTTTCCACGGCCACGACGCGGCGCTGCGCTTCGACTGTCTCGATCCCGCGTCGCGGCAGGCGGCCGCGCTCGATACGGGCCTGCTGCGCCGGAACGCGGCGGAAGTCCTGTTCCTCCACCGGGACGAGGATGCGTTCACGCAGGACGATTGGCGGTTCTGGCGGGAGATGGCGGTCCCGGGCGGCCTGGCGCTGGTTTCCCACGAAGAAAGCACGGCGGTAGACCCCGGCGCGGGCTGGACCGCGCTTCGAGCCGGCCGGCGGGCGACGCTGCTGCAGGCGCCGGTGCAATACGTGGCCGAGCCGGACGAGACGCCTCTGCCGGGTCCGCGCTGGGTGATGGGCGAGCCCGCCAGCCTGGCGGGGGCGTGGACATCGCTGCTCGACGATCCCGACGTCCATACGATCCCCTCCGACGTCCTCGCTTCGGGCGATCCCTTCGAGCCGGAAACCCGCCCGGACGCGGCGGACGTGCAGGCGATCGATTTTTTCTGCGACTCGAATCCGGAGGATCCGACCGGCGAAAGGGCGGTCTCCCGATTCGTCGCTCTCATTCAGTCTCTGGTTCCCTACAGGATCGAGCGGGCCGATTGCCGGTGCCGCGTCACCGTCGCGACCCGCAAGGCGGCCTTCGAGGCGGAGGATGCCCGCGGAAGCGCGCTCTGGGGGACGGTGCGCAGCATGGCGATCGAGATCGGCGAAGAAGCCGGGCTCGATTTCCGCCTCGTGGATTTGGGCGCCGCCGACGACCTCGAGACCCTGGCGTGGCTCGCGCGACACGACCTGCGAGAACGCGAGATGGCGGTGCGCGAGGGCCAGCTGTGGGTGCCGCGTGTCTTGAGCGATCGCGACGAGTACCCGCGCGTCGCTCCCGGCGAAGATCCGTCCTACCGCTTGTTCCTGGACAATGCCGGGCAGATCGGCGGCCTGCGCATGAAGACATACGATCCGCCGCCCCTGGGGCCGCACCATGTGGAGGTCGACGTCGCCGCCGCGGCGCTCAACTTCCGCGATGTCATGGTGACGCTGGGGCTGCTGCCCGCATTGGCCTATGAGCGTTCCGCGCTCGGCCGCGAGGTGGGCATGGAGGCGAGCGGCGTGGTACGCCGCGCCGGCGTGGCGGTCGAGGGGCTCGAACCCGGCGACGAGGTGGTCTTCGTCGACGGCGGGTGCATCGCCAATCGCGCGACGGTCGGCCAGCACCGCGTCTTTCCCAAGCCCGCCGGCCTCAGCATGGAGGAGGCGGCGGCATCGCTCTCGGTTTACGTCACCGCGTACTACGCCCTGATCCACCTGGCCCGGCTCCGCAGGGGGCAGCGAGTCCTCATTCACTCGGCCATGGGCGGCATCGGGCAGGCGGCCATCGCGCTCGCCAACGACGTGGGCGCGGAGATCTACGCAACGGCAGGCAGCGAGAGCAAGCGCAACGGGCTGCTCGCGTTGGGTGTGCGGGCGGCGTTCGATTCCCACAGCGAGGAGTGGTACGACGGGCTGATGAAGGCGACCGGCGGGGAGGGTGTCGATGTCGTGCTGAATTCGCTCGCCGGCCGTCACGTGCCGCTCTGCCTCGAGTCCCTGCGGGCGGGCGGCTGGCATTGCGAGATCGGCAAGGTCGACATCTACGCCGACAGCGCTCTCGGTCTCCGCGTCTTCCGCAAGAATCTGCGCTTCGCGGCCATCGACCTCGACCGTCTGATGGTCGACGACCCGTACCTCTCGCGCGAGCTCTCCGAGGCCTGCCTCGACCTGCTGGATCGTGGCGTGCTGCCGCCCCTGCCGGTCACCGTGTTCCCCTACCGGGACTACGCGAAGGCGCTCCGCCTGATGACCTCCGGACAACACCAGGGGAAGCTGGTGCTCAAGGCACCGCGGGCGTCGGCCGATCCCGACTTCCCCATCGACGACCGGCAGCCGTTGCTGGACCCGGATGCGACCTATCTCGTGACCGGGGGCCTGGGCGGCTTCGGCCAGCGGCTCTTGCCCTATCTGGCGAAGGCGGGCGCCCGTCATCTCACTCTGATGGACCGGGATCCCGCACGCCGCCGAAGCGAGCATTGGCTGCGACGGTCGACCACGCTGGCCGCCATCGGAGACGGGATCGAAATAGACCTCGTCCAGGGCGACGTCGCGGACGAGGCGGATGTGCGTCGCTGCGTCGACAACGTGAAGAAACCGCTCAAGGGCGTGTTCCACCTCGCCGGCACGCTGGACGATTGTCTGCTGGCGGATTTGACGGCGGAATCCATTCGCCGGGTATTCGCACCCAAGGCCCGAGGCGCCCTCCATCTGCACAACGCGACCGCCGGCCTCGCACTCGATCATTTCGTCCTGGTGTCGTCGCTGTCGTCCGCGTTCGGCAATCCGGGACAGATCAACTACAGCGCCGCGAATGCCTTCATGGACGGGCTTGCCGCCTGTCGCCGCCGTCGAGGGCTGCCTGCCTTGTCGTACAACCTGGCAGCGGTCGCCGACGCCGGAATGGCGGCGCGCAATCTCGGCGTGCTGCGCCTGATGAGAGCCGCGGGCATGCCGGCCGTGAGCAGTTATTTTGCCGTCGCCAACCTTGACTACGCCCTGCGCGCCATGGGCGACGGCGACCACCTGATCACCGCCCTCTTCAAGCGCGTGCTCTGGAAGGTCGACTCCACCGACTACATGCGCGCCGGACGCCTGATGAGCAATCAGGATGCTTTCGAGGTCGGCGCCGACGATCGGCTGACGGTCGATAGCGTCATGGCCCGGATCGCCGCCAAGGTCGCCGAGCTCTGCGGCCACGACGAGGGCGGGCTGGAGGAGCCCCTCTCCAGCTTCGGCCTGAATTCCATCTCGGTCGCCGAGCTGGGAGCGTTCATACAGAGCGAGTTCGGTTTCCAGGCGAGCGCGCTGGAGCTGATGACCACGGCCTCTTGCCGGTCGCTGGCGGAGGCCATCGTGTTCGGCACGACAACGGATGACGAGGCCGAGGCCGAGCAGGAGGGCGACTCGATCGGCGATGCGCCCCGGGCGGCGCAGCGCCGCGTTCGCCGCGTGCCGTCGCCATTCGCCAGCCCGCCCGAGGACCATTTCCCGCCGGCGCCGTGTTCTTCAGAGAGCGCCGGGACAGCCTCGCCCGTCCGGTAGTGCGGTTTCGCGGCACGAGAGTCGGCTACGCGGCGGCGTTGTGGATGACGGAGTAAGACTGCATGGCCGAATCGCGATCCGCTGACCGGCCGGTGCCGCCTCTCGTCGGCCGGCTGCCACCGGAGTGCCAGAGGGACGTGGCCGAGTTGCGGCGCGTCGTTCATTCGGCGGTGTCGCGGGAGACGCCCGCCGCTCCCGTTCCGCCGAACGAGTTTCGGGAAGTCCTGCTGACCGGTGCCACCGGCTTCGTCGGGCGCTTCTTCCTGCGCGAGCTCCTACGGCAGAACGACCGGCTGATCGTACACTGCCTGGTGCGCGCCGACAGCGCCCGGCACGGGCTCCAGCGGCTGCGTGCGGCCATGGAGGAGACGGAAATCTGGGAGGAGGATCTCGCACCGCGGGTCAAAGCTGTGATCGGCGACAATCGCGAGGAACGCTTCGGACTCGGCGAATCCGAGTACAACGATCTGTGCGAGCGAATCGACGCGGTCTATCACCTGGCTGCCGACGTGGGGCTCGTCGTGTCCTATGCCGAACTGCGCGAAGTGAACGCGCTCGGTCTTCGTCCTGTGCTCGAGTTGTGCCTGCGCACCCGCTACAAGCACCTGTTTTACGTGTCCACCATGGGCATTTTCCCCGCGTATTTTTGCAACTTCGCGCGGGAATACAGTCAGAGCCGGATCGACGAACAGATGTCGCCCGACGTCACCGACATGAAGAAGATCTTTCCCCTCGGCGCCGTCGGGTATCCGTGGAGCAAGCTGGTGGCCGAGCAAGGGGCGCTGTTCGCGAAAGCGGCCGGTATGCCGATCGCGATCTTTCGCCTGCCGCTGATGGGGTTGCCCAGCACAGGGTATACGCACGCAAACGACTTTCCGACCCGGCTGTTTGCCGCGGCCACTCAACTGGAGATGGCGCCGCGGGGCTTTACCATACAAAGGCAGGCCGAGCCGGTGGATACGGTCGTCGAAATATGCACGGCGATTTCCCTGAACCCCGACCGGCGATTCACCGTCTATCACTGTTGCGACCCCGAGCCGCCGTATGAGGATCTTGAAGTGGCGGAGTTCGGGTTCTACTGGAAGGAAGTCTCGTATCGATCCTTCAGGCGTTCGTGTCAGGCGGTCGGCGAGGAATCTCCGCTGCATGGCCAGTGGGTGCTGTTCGACCATTTCGCGCCCTACTGGTTCAGCGAGGACAGGGCCCGCCGTACGCTGCCGGTCAGCGATCGTGCCATTCGGGAGGACTGCCCGCGTCCGATCAGGTGGCCGGCATTGCTGGTCCGGCACGCGCGCTCGTACGACTGGCTCAGGCGCAATGAGGACAAATGGCCCCATTCCATTCCGCATGCCCGCCTGGACTTCGACGGTCTGGTCGCTCAGGCCGAGACGTATGCCCGGCGCATGGGCGTCCCCTTCGATGAGACCTATCCCGCATGGAAGCTGGAGGGGCTCGAGCAACTGATCGAGGCGCTGAAATCGCCGGAGGCCGGGTTGCGGAGGACGTCGATCGGTCACGTCATCTATGGGTTGACCCGCGCTCTCCGCAACAATGCGATGCTCGCGTGGGAGCGTCAGCGGCACCCCGAAATCGAACGCCAGGCGATCGAGCGGCCCGTCTTCGTCGCCGGCATCAACAGGACCGGCACGACATTTCTGCATCGCCTTCTGTCGCGCGATCCGCGGTTCTGGGCGTTGCGCCGCTACGAGTTGACCGAGCCGGTCCTGTCCTCGGGCGAATACGGCACCGTCGCGTGGACGGCAAAGGATCCGCGCCGGGTCTATGCGGAAGAGTTGTTGAACGCGTCCGGGGTAATCGACGCGCTTGCCGGGCTCCACCGCGTCGATATGAGCGAGCCGGAGGAGGACTTCATGCTCCTCTGGCTCGCCTTCAGGACCTGGGCCTTGACCATCGCGTACTACGTGCCGGCGTATGCGCGCTGGCTGGCCGCGGCCGGATCCCGCGAGGTCTACGCGCATCACCGCTACGTCATGCAGAACTTTACCTGGCAGCACCGGCAGCGTGAGCCGAAAGGGCGGCGGCACTGGCTGCTCAAGGCGCCCTTCCACCTCAAGGAACTGGAGGCGCTGCTCAAGGTCTATCCCGATGCGGTCTTCATCCAGACCCATCGCGACCCCGTGCAGGTCATGGCGTCCTGGAACAGCCTGGCGGAACGGCTTCGCGGCTTTGCCACAGAGCCGAGGCCCCCGCTCGAAACCGGCGCCGAGCAGCTGGCGTTCATGAGCGGCATGCTCAACGACGCGATGCGGTTCCGCGCCTCCAATCCTGCGCTTGAAAAGCACTGGGTCGACGTTCGCTATACCGACTTGGTCGACGACCCGATGGCCGTCGTGAACGACATCTACGAACGCCACGATTGGCCGCTGGAATCGGACGCTGCCGAGGCGATGCAGGAGTGGCTCAAGATTCAGGAAGAGCAGCGCCGTGAAGAACCGCCCCACGAGTACAGGCTGGAGGACTACGGTCTCACGCCGGAAACCGTCAACGAGGCGTTCGCGCCTTATCGGGACTTTGTCGCCACGCGCGGGTTCCAATGAACGTGCAGAGGGGTTCGGCGGCGCTTGGAGTCTGTCCGTTTCAGACAGAAGCGCCTTTACCCCGACCCCTCACCGTCATGGTCGGCGAAGACCGACCATCCACGAGTTTTTATGGCGCTGAAAACAAAACGTGGATGGTCGGCCTTCGCCGACCATGACGGCATAAAACGGATGAAGCGGTTCCAACCAAATCGGTTCCGCTCAGGAAACCGGCGCGACGTGGGCGAAGCCATCGGTTTGGGCAGCCACCGCACGTCGAAAGGATTTCAGTGCATCGGCCAGCCCATCTTCCTGATACCGAAACTCGTCGGGTATGGACCGGTATAGCGATTGGGCTCGTTCAAGAGAGGTTTGACTGCGGGTCCTGAGTTCTTCTTCCGAAACGCGACCCGAAACCGCCTCCTGAAACGTCTCCAGCTCGTTTCTCAGGAAGCCCAGAAAGTCATGGATTGCGATCTGCTGACGGGTGATCTTTTCGAAGTGGTACCCTATGGCCGCCAGGTAGATCGCCACCGGAAGCATATGGGGATAGTTCTTGGAAACCTTGCCGATGAACTTCGAGTAGGCGGGGACCTGGCTGGCGGAAAGGCGACGGCGAACGCCCATGAAGGCTGCGTCGATCTCGGTCCTGCTCTTGCGCTTTCGAAGATGCCGGACAGGCGTCAGGTGCCTGAACAAAGTCAGGCAGCGGCTGAAGTAATTTTCCAGGGTCGGATCGTAAAGTGTGGCGATCACCCGTTTGTAGCCCTCGATCAAGGTGGCGTAATCCAACTCCGTCCTGAAGTTAAGAGGCATGGCATTGGTTCCGAGCGGCGCCTCCAGAAGCCGATCCTCCGATTTCATGCGCTCGTACATGTCCGTGCCCTTCAGAGCGGTCAACAAATAGATGTGGGCCACGGGAATGCCGGTCTCCTGGATGAACTCGATCTGGGCATCGAACACGCCCTCGTCATCGCTATCCAGCCCCAGGATGAACCCGCCCTGGACCTGCATGCCATGTCGCTGGATCTTTCGGACGGCGTTGTAGAGAAACTTATCCTGGGTTTTGCTGGTGTTTTGCTGTTTCTTGGTCTTGAGCAAGGCTTCGGGGTTGGGGGTTTCGATACCGACGAACACGGTGTCGAAGCCGGCCTCGATCATGGCATCCATCATTGCGTCCATCAGCGCCAGGTTCGCACTCGCTTCCGTGTTCAGGGCGAACGGATATCCCCTGGCCTTCTGCCACCCGGCTATTGCCGGCAGCAGCTTCAAGGCATCTCGCTTGTTGCCGATGAAATTGTCGTCGACCAGAAAAACCGGGCCTCGCCAGCCTAGGCGGTAAAGTGAATCCAGCTCCTCCACGACCTGTTCCGGCGACTTGGTACGAGGCACGCGGCCGTAGAGCTTGATGATGTCGCAAAACTCGCAGTCGAACGGACATCCCCGGGAAAATTGCACAGCCATCGTGGCGTAGTTCTCGATATCGATGAGATCGAAGCGCGGAACCGGCGTCCGGGTCACGTCCGGCTTGCGCGTTTCCCGATACACCCTCCTGGCCGTCCCGCTCTCCAGATCGCGAAGGAACTCCGCGAAGGTCTCCTCGACCTCGTCCAGCACGAAATGGGCCACGCCGCCGATTTCCTCGTGAAACGTGGTCGGATGAGGCCCTCCGGCAACGACCGGAACGCCTGCGCGGTTACAGCGCTCGACCACGGCGCGCAGCGACACGTGTTGCGTGATCATCGTGGACGTGAACACCAGATCCGCCCACTCGAGATCGGCGTCCAGCAAGGCGCTCACGTTCATGTCGACCACGCGCAGCTCGTAGCTCGCGGGAAACATCGCGGCGATGGTCAGCAGCCCTAGAGGCGGATGGGTCGCCTTGACCCCCGTCATCTCCAGCACGTGGTCGGCCCCCCAGTAGGTCGGCGGGTGTTCCGGGTAAACCAGCAGAGCGTTTGGCACGACCGGGTTCTCCCACGATCCAGCCTGACATGCGGCATGAGTCTACAGGCATTGCCCTGGAAGCCGAAGGGGGGGCCGGTTTGACTTTCGCAGCGCCTTTGGCTGACATCCCTCCGCCCCTCAAGACCGGACGCGAGGGAACGGATCGATGAACCTCCGGCGGCTGTTCGAGACCTGGCGGCGCTACGGCTGGCGCGACTTCCGCGCCGATGCGCGGGCCGGTGCGCTGCTGGGCCTGGCGGCAATTCCGGTCACGCTGGCGCTCGGGGTGGCGTCGGGGTTGGGTCCGGCGGCCGCCTTCTACACCGCGACGATCATGGCCTTCTTCGCCGCGCTGTTCGGCGGCACGAGGGCGCTGTGGTCCGGCGCCGCGATATCGCTCGCGGTGCTGACGGCGGCGGTCCTGCGGGGGTCGGGGATCGGGCCGGCCGAGATGGCGCTGGTCGTGACGATGGCGGGCGCGTTCCAGATCCTGTTCGCGTGGACCGGCATCGCGCGCTTCGCCACCTACGTCCCCTACAGCGTGCTGGCCGGCTTCTTCGCCGGCATTGCCGTCATCCTGGCCGGGTCGCAGCTCCGGTTGCTGCTCGACGCGGAGGCACGGTTAGACACGCTCGCCGTCTTCGGGATCGCTCTGGCGGTCCTGCTCGTCTGGCCGCGCCTGGTGAAGACGCGGTTTCGCGGCACCGCCGTGGCGCTCGTCGCGGCGACGCTCGCGGCCGTCGCCCTGTTCCCCGGCGCGGAGCGGCTCGGCGCAATACCGCAGACCCTGCCGGCGGCGGTGCTCGCCATGCCGACGCCGGGTTTCGTGCTGGAGGCGGTCGGGCCGGCGCTGGTCATCGCGGCGATCGCGTCGGTCCAGGCGGTCCAGCACGCCTTGAGCGCGGATACGATCACCGGCGCCCGGCACGCGCCGAACCGGGAGCTGTTCGGCCAGGGCATCGGCAACGCGGTGGGCGGCATTTTCGGCGCCCTGCCCGGCACCGCCAACGACGCGACGGAGATTTCGCTGAGGGCCGGGGCGCGCACGGTCGTCTGCCGCATCGTCGGCTGCGCGGTGCTGGCCGCGGTGGTGCTCGGCCTCGGCCGCTTCTCCGCGCTGATCCCAATCCCGGCAATTGCGGCGCTCCTGCTGGTGCTCGCGTGGCGCACGGTCGACTGGCGGTTTCTGCGCAACCTGCTGGAGATACCGCGCGGCTACGGGGTGGCCATGCTGGCGACGGCGGCACTCACGGCGTCGGTCGACCCCCTGCTCGGCCTCGCCTTCGGCATGGCGGTCGCCGGCCTGGTCCAGTTCGCGCGCCGGAAGCGGTCGGAGCTCGACAGCGTGATCTCGACGCCGCTGCTCGACTCCACCGTGGTCGGAGAGAGCGACCCCCGGGCCGCGCGGGCCGGAATGCTGGCCTTCCTCGGCACGGTCACGCTCGCCTCGTCGCGCAAGCTGATGCGGATACTGGGCGACGACATCCGCCGGCACGAGGCGTTGATCCTCGATTTCACGCGCACGGACTCGATCGACGACAGCGCGGCGCACGTGCTCGCGACCCTCGCCGACCGGGCGCACGCGAACGGCACCGCGCTGGTCGTGCTCGGCCCGTCCGAGCCGGTGGCGGGGATGCTCAAGGCCTTCGGCGTGCTCACGCACGTGCCGAAGGGACGAATGACCGACACGCCCGAACGCGCGCGCCAACAACTCGCGAATATCCTCAGGCACAAGCGTCCCGGGGGCGGCTGATTTCAGTCCAGTGCTCGCGATTGCGGATCGGCAGGCGCTCCACGGACACCCGGAAACGGCCGCTTTGCCGTTCGACCGGTTCAGCGAGAACAAGCCGCGCGGATCCGCCGGGATCATCTGGCGAAGGGCGTTCCGATCGAGAAGTTCGCCCGGGATTCGAGGGTTTCGAAGAAAACGATACGCAAGGTGGCGCGGCGCGGGGCGACGCGACCGCTCGTACCGGTGGATCGAGTCCGGGGTGACGGTTCGGCGTCGGCGATGACGCGGGCTTTCCGGCATTCATCCGCGAGAAGTCCACCCTACCGCCGTTCCCGGAAGAAAGCCTGCAACAACGCCGCCGACCGGCTTTCGCCGATGCCGCCGTAGATTTCCGGGCGGTGGTGGCAGGACGGGAGGTCGAAGATGCGCGCGCCGTTCTCGACCCCGCCGCCCTTGGGATCGGCGGCGCCGAAATAAAGCCGGCGGAGGCGCGCGAACGAGATCGCCCGGGCGCACATGGGGCACGGTTCGAGCGCGACGTAGAGACGAGAAGCGTTAACCCGTCGCCTGTAAGCGCCCACTATGTCGAGGGCGATAATATTCGGTTGCGGGGGTCAGGCCGCTGGTGAACGACTTCCCTGGGGGCGTTCCTACCGGACCCAGAGCCTTACCTCGCCAGCTTGTAGATTGCTTCCCGGATATAGGAAAGTGCCTCGTCCCTCCCTTCGACGAACGCCGAATGTTGACCCTCATCGGCCATGGCTTCGATGGCGTCAAGATACGATAGCAACTTGTCGATCTCCGCCTTGGTGTTAAGATTCACGATGAGCGACACGATGCAGACCAGGGCGAGGAGCGCGTCTCTCATTTGATCGGGAACGGCTTGCCCGCCGTTTCGGTTTCCCGAATCAAGTCGCGAGTCCGAATATTCTGGGCACGATCCAACTTCTGAAATTGGTTCGGGAGACTCGGCGTGCACGCGCCGCACGGTACAACTATTTTTCCTTCTGGAAACGAACCTGGCATTGACTGTACCGAATATGGTACATATTGTCGGTGACAGCGCCTGAGAAAATCCTTGTCGCCCGGTTCTACCGGTTGGCCAGCGGCCGGGAGCCGGTGCGCGAGTGGCTCATGGAATTGCCTCGGGAGGACCGCGGGAGGATCGGTCGGGATATCATGAAGGTGGAATTCGGCTGGCCGTGCGGCCCGCCGCTATGCGCGCCGCTCACGAGCCATCCCGGGCTTTGGGAAGTGCGCTGTAATGTGTCCGACAGTCGAATTGCACGGGTGTTCTTCACCGTTTCAGGACGGACCATGCTGCTGCTGCACGGCTTCATCAAGAAAACCCGGACGACGCCCCGGAAAGAGCTCATGCTGGCGCGGCGTCGGATGAAGGAGCACGACCGTCATGTCTGAGAAGAACCCGCGCGTGGGATCGACGCTCGAAGACCTGATGCGGCAGGACGGCACGTACGAAGACGCCAAGAATTACGCGATCAAGTCGGTGCTCGCCTACAAGCTGGCGCAGGCGATGGAGGCGCAGAACCTCTCCAAGGCGGGCATGGCGGCCCGCATGGAGACCAGCCGCTCGCAGCTCGATCGTCTGCTCGACCCGGAAAACGAAGGCGTAACCCTGCACACGCTGAAACGCGCCGCGGCGGCGGTCGGGATGCGCCTGGAGCTGGAACTCCGCCAGCCCTGACACCGGGTGCGTGCCCGCCCAGGCCTACCGCCGTTCCCGGAAGAAAGCCTGCAACAACGCCGCCGACCGGCTTTCGCCGATGCCGCCGTAGATTTCCGGGCGGTGGTGGCAGGACGGGAGGTCGAAGATGCGCGCGCCGTTCTCGACCCCGCCGCCCTTGGGATCGGCGGCGCCGAAATAAAGCCGGCGGATGCGCGCGAACGAGATCGCCTGGGCGCACATCGGGCACGGTTCGAGCGTGACGTAGAGATCGCAGCCGGCGAGCCGCGGGCGGCCGAGGCGCCGTGCGGCGCTTCGGATCGCGATCAGTTCGGCGTGGGCGGTCGGGTCGGCGTCCCGTTCCGTGCGGTTCGCCGCCTCGGCCAGTATTTCGCCCGATTCCGCCTCGACGATCACCGCGCCGACCGGGACCTCGCCCGCTTCGCCGGCCGCCTCGGCAAGCGCCAGCGCGCGGTCCATCCGGCTTTGTCCGGAACGGGTCATCGCCGAACCATCCGGCGCGGCCCGCGACCGGTCAAGCCGGCGATTCGGGCGGGGCCCCAAATCGGTCTAAAGTGCGCCCCATGAAGCGACCCGTGATCGGCCTCACCCTCGATTCCGAGCCCGCCGGCGGCTACTCGAACCAGCCCTGGTACGCGCTTCGGGAGAACTATTGCGGCGCGGTCGCGCGGGCGGGCGGGTTGCCTCTCCTGCTGCCGCACGAGCCCGATCGCGCGGCGGACTATCTCGATCGCGTCGACGGGCTGATCGTCACGGGCGGGGCGTTCGACGTGGACCCGGCGCTGTTCGGGGCGGCGACCCGGCACGCGACGGTGACCACCAAGGACCGGCGCACCGCGTTCGAGAAATCGGCGACCGAGGGCGCGCTAGAGCGCGACATGCCGGTGCTCGGCATCTGCGGCGGACAGCAGCTCCTCAACGTCGTCCTCGGCGGCACCCTGATCCAGCACATCCCGGACGAGGTGGAGGGCGCGCTCGCGCACGAGCAGCCGAATCCGCGCACCGAGCCCGGCCACACCGTCGCCGTCGCGCCGGGGAGCCTGCTCCACCGGATCGTCGGCGCGACCGAAATGTCGGTCAACAGCGCGCATCATCAGGCGGCCCTCGACGTGGGCGAGGGCGTGGTGGTCGACGCGGTCGCGCCGGACGGTGTGATCGAGGGGATCGAGAGCACGCGGCACCGGTTCTGCCTTGGCGTACAATGGCACCCCGAATACGGGATCGACCGGGGGGATGCCAGGATCTTCGAAGCCTTCGTCGCGGCCTGCCGCGAGCGCGCCGGCTGAAACGAACCGCGCCGGCGAGCGGATCGCGAAGTATCTCGCGCGCGCAGGCCTCTGCTCGCGCCGCGAGGCCGAACGCTGGATCGCCGCGGGCCGCGTCTCGGTCGACGGCGCGGTGCTCGACACGCCGGCGACCCTCGTGCACGCGGGAAGCGAGATCGCGGTCGACGGCCGGCCGGTGGAACCGCCCGGACGGCAGCGCGTCTGGCGCTATCACAAGCCGCGCGGGCTGATCTGCACCAACGCCGATCCCGAGGGGCGGCCGACCGTGTTCGATGCGCTGCCCGCCGACCTGCCCCGCGTGGTGACGGTCGGGCGGCTCGACATCAACTCCGAAGGACTGCTGCTGCTCACCAACGACGGTGCGCTCGCGGGCGCGCTGGAACGCGGCGACTGGACGCGGCGATACCGCGTGCGCGCGTTCGGCAGGGTCGACGAGGACCGGCTCGCGGCGCTCGCGGACGGTATCGCGGTCGACGGCATCGCCTACGGTCCGATCCGCGCGCGGCTCGACAGCGTGGAGGGCCGCAACGCCTGGCTCACCGTCAGCCTCACCGAGGGGCGCAACCGCGAGATCAAGCGGGTGTTCGAGAGCCTCGGGCTCGCGGTCAACCGCCTCATCCGGACGGGTTACGGGCCTTTCCTGCTCGGCGGGCTCGCCCGCGGCGCGGTCGATGAGGTGAAGGAGAAGGTTCTCGGGGAACAGCTCGGCCGTGCGGATCGTCGGCGGTAGGCATCGCGGGCGGCGCCTCGCCGCGCCGGAGGGGAAAGCGATCCGGCCGTCCGGCGACCGGCTGCGGGAGGCGCTGTTCAACATCCTCGCCCACGGCGATTTCCCCGATATCGAGGGCGCCCGCGTTCTCGACGCCTTCGCCGGCACCGGCGCGTTCGGCCTGGAGGCACTGTCGCGCGGCGCGGCGGAGGCCGCCTTCATGGACCGCGATCTCGACTGGGTCCGGCGCAACGCGGAGGCGCTCGGCGAAACCGGTGCCGTGTTGATCGCGGGAGACGCGCTTTCGCCGCCGCGCGCGGGCGATCCGGCGGACATCGCGTTCCTGGACCCGCCCTACGGTCTCGGGCTCGCCGAACCGGCCCTGGCCGCGCTTCGGGAAGCGGGTTGGATCGGCCCGGCGACATGCGCGATCGTCGAGATCGGGCGCGGAGAGACGCTGGATGCGCCCGGCTTCGCGGCGGTCAGGCAGCGCCTCTACGGCGCCGCGCGACTGCTGTTTCTGGAAGCCCGATCGACTCCCTAGCGGACTTGGATCCCGAGACTTCCGACTTTTCCTTTCGTCATGGTCGGCGAAGGCCGACCATCCACGAGTTTTTCGACCGTCCGAAAAGCACAAAAAGAACAGAAACGAAAACGTGGATGGTCGGCCTTCGCCGACCATGACGGAACGGGAAAACCGGACAGGCTCCCGGACCCCCTCAACGAAGGCGCGGCGGCACGCGGACCCTTTCGGGCACCGGCGTCCCCAGACCCTCCGCCTCGGCGCGGGCGAGGATTTCGATGCCGAGCGCGAGATCGGACATGCCCATGCCGACCGCCTTGAACAAAGTGAGGTCGCAGCCGGCGGGGCGGCGCGCGTCCTCGGCGATGAGGCGGGAGATCGGCCGCACCGTCTCCCAGCCGGCATCGCCGCCGCCGAAACGCGCGCGGAACTCGGCCGACAGCGCGCGGACGCCGTCCACCGTGTCGACGGCGATGACATCGCAGCGCTCGAACACGTCCTGCGCGAACTCGACGCGGACCGGCACGATCGCCCCCATCGCGTTGAGATGGGCGCCGTGCGCGAGCATCGCGGCGGAAAGGAACGGTTCGGTCGCGTTGGTTATCGCGGTGACGATGGGCGCGTCCGCCACCGCTTCCTCGACGCTGGCGGACGGGACGGCCCGGAGTCCGAGCTCGTCCTCGATCCGCGCGGCCAGCGCGGCGCGCGCGTCGGCCCGGCGGCTGTGGACCCGGACTTCCTCGATGCCCCGGACCGCGGCGCAGGCCGCGGCGCTGGGGAACGCCTGCTTGCCGGTCCCGATCAGCGCGAGGCAGCGCGCGTCCTCCGGCGCGAGCCGCGCGGTCCCGACGCCCGTCATCGCGGCGGTGCGCATCTGGCCCAGCGCGGTCGCCTCGACGACGGCGCGCAGACGCCCGTCCTCGAGAGAGAACAGGATCAGCACGGTCTGCGACCTGCCGCCGACATTGACCCAGGTCTTGGTGCCGCAGATCCCGGCGCCCGCGACCGCGGCGCCGATGGCGTGCATCGCGTCGTTGGCGGCGACCATCAGGTGGGTCTTGGGCAGGTTGGCGGCGCCGCCGCCGGCCTCCATCGCAAGCACCCGCTCCAGCGCACCTATTGCGTCGGGAAGCGACATCGTCGCGGCGACGTCGGCTTCGGTGATCCAGAGCGGGGCGTCGGTCATGCGGTTTCTCCGGCCTCCCTGGCGCGGCGGCGAGTCTAGCCCAGGACGGGGTGGCCGGGTGAATCCTCCGCAGCGCGATTGCGCCGCGGCGGCGGGCGTTCCATAGTCCCTTCTGCGGCGGGCTGCCCCGTCGCGGAAATCGGAAGAACAACGATAGGGGGACTCCATGAAGCACTTAGGCAAGACCCTGGCACTGGCCGCTGGAATATCGCTTGCGGCCGGCGCCGGAACGCTCGCCGTCTCGTCGGACGCGGCGGCGACATGGAAGCCGAAAAAGCCCGTCGAATTCGTCATCATGGCGGGCAAGGGCGGCGGGGCCGACAGGCTCGCCCGTTTCATCCAGGGCATCATCAAGAAGAACAAGCTCGCGGCGCTGCCCCTGGTGCCGATCAACAAGGGCGGCGGGTCCGGCGCGGAAGCGCTGCGCTACCTCAAGGACAAGCAGGGCGATCCGCATGTGATCATGGCGACGCTCAACAGCTACTACACGACCCCGCTGCGCAACCCGGGGCTCGGCGTCGACATCTCCAAGTTCACCCCGATCGCGCGGCTCGCCGAGGACACGTTCCAGCTCTGGGTCCACTCCGACACCAAGATCATGTCGGTCAAGGACTACGTGGCCGCCGTGAAGAAGGCGGGGCCCAAGAACTGGAAGATGGGCGGCACCGGCAAGGGCCAGGAGGACTCGCTGGTCACCGCGATGCTGGAGGGCGCGTACGGGATCAAGGTGACCTACGTGCCGTTCAAGGGCGGCGGAACGGTGGCCAAGCAGCTGATCGGCAAGCACATCAACTCGACGGTCAACAACCCGTCCGAGCAGATCGGCTTCTGGAAGGCCGGAAAGTCGCGGGCGCTCGCGACCTTCACGCCGGACCGGCTGAAGGCGTTTCCGGACGTCCCGACCTTCGCCGAGCTCGGCCAGAACCTGGCCTATTTCATGCAGCGCAGCGTGGTCGCCCCGGGCGGCATCCCGGCGGACGCCGAGGCCTATTACGTCGACCTGTTCGACAAGGTCTACAAGTCCGCGGACTGGCAGAACTACCTGACGAGCAAGGGGCTCCTCCCCGGCTGGCTGACCGGAAAGAGTCTCCAGGACTACTTCGTCAAGGAGCGTGAAGCGCATCGCAAGCTGCTGATGTCGATGGGCGAGATCAAGTAGTCGGGATTTCGCGATCCGGCCCGGCGCGCTGCCGGGCCGGATATTTTCAGCCCTCTCGACGAAGGAGCCGCTCTCGATGCGTCGCGCGGAGCTCGTCATGGCGTTGTTCATGGCGGCGTTCTCGCTCTACATCATGTGGAAATCGGCCGAACTGCCGGTCGGCTGGATCGAGGGCGAGGGGCCGGGCGGCGGCGCCTTCCCGTTCTGGCTCGCCGCGGGGATGCTGGTGTGCTGCGGCTGGATCGTGCTGCGCTGGGCGCGGCGCCAGAGCCCGCCGTCGCGCTCCGAAGAGCCCTATATGGACCGCACGGCGCTCAGGGTCTTCGCCATCGGCGCGGGATCGTTGTTCGTGATGATCGGCCTGATCCACCTCGTCGGCGTCTACGTGGTGATCCCGCTCTATCTGATCTTCTACATGCGGGGCATCGGGCACCATGCCTGGTCGGTCACCGCCTCGCTCGCCCTCGCCATGCCGGTGGCGACCTTCCTGTTCTTCGAGATCGCGCTCAAGATCACCCTGCCCAAGGGGTACACCGAGCCCGCCTTCTACCCGCTCTACGAGATGCTCCTCTGATGGAGATCCTGGGGCTTCTCCTCGAAGGCTTCGCGGTCGCGCTCGAGCCGATCAACCTCGCGCTCATCGTCGCGGGCTGCATCGCCGGCCTCTTCATCGGCGCGATGCCGGGTCTGGGATCGGTCAACGGGGTGGCGATCCTGCTGCCGATGACCTTCTTGGTGCCGCCGACCTCGGCGATCATATTTCTCGGCTCGCTCTACTACGGCGCCATGTACGGCGGTGCGATCAGCTCGATCATGCTCGGCATCCCGGGCGCCTCGACGGCGGTGGCGACGACCTTCGACGGCCGGCCGATGGCGCTCCAGGGCAAGGCGGACAGGGCGCTGGTCGCCGCGGCCACCGCGTCGTTCGTGGGCGGGACCATCTCGGTCGTCCTGTTCACCCTGTTCGCCCCGCCGCTGGCCGATTTCGCGCTCGCCTTCGGACCGCCGGAGGAGTTCGCGCTGCTGCTGCTCGCCTTCGCGACCTTCATCGGGCTCGGCGGCGACGATATCCCCAAGACCTTCTTCTCGATCTTCATCGGGCTGATGTTCTCGGCCGTCGGGCTCGACATCGTCAGCGGCAATCCCCGGCTGATCTTCTTCGACCTGCCGGGCTTCTATCACGGCATCAACTTCCTCGTGCTGGCGATCGGCATCTACGGCATCGGCGAGATCCTGTGGACCGTGGAGACCACGCGGGGCGAGATGGTGGTAAGCCGCGCCGCGGTGACGATCCGCGGCGTCGTCCGCGCGCTCGCCGATCTCAGGCACAATATCCGCTCGATGCTGATGGGCTCCTTCCTCGGCTATTTCGTCGGCATCCTGCCGGCCGCCGGCGCGACGCCGGGCTCGCTGATGGCCTATGGCGTCGCCCGCACGATGTCGAAGAACCCGGAGACCTACGGCAAGGGCAATGTCGACGGGGTGGTCGCGCCCGAATCCGCCAACAACGCGGCCAGCACGGGATCGATGCTGCCGATGCTCACGCTGGGCATCCCGGGCTCGCCGACGACGGCGATCCTGCTGGGCGGCATGGTGATCTGGGGCCTCGAGCCCGGCCCGCTGCTGTTCATCGAGCACAAGGAGTTCGTCTGGGGGCTGATCGCGAGCCTCTACGCGGCAAACCTGTTCGCGCTCCTGATCAACATCGCCTTCATCCCGGCCTTCCTGATGGTGCTCCGGATGCCCTTCACCATCCTCGCGCCGGTCATCTTCATCCTCTGCGTCGTCGGCGGCTACGCGCCGACCCAGGACATGCACGATGTCTGGCTGATGCTGATCTTCGGCGTCATGGGCTATCTGCTGCGCAAGCTGGACTACCCGCTGGCGCCGGCCGTGCTGGCCATCGTGCTGGGCCCGCTCGCCGAGGCCTCGGTGCGCCAGTCCCTGATCATGGCGCACGGCTCGTTCGGCATTTTCTTCGAGCGCCCGATCTCGGCGATCATCATGGCGATCGCGATCGGCCTGTTCGCCTGGCCCCTGTTCATCGCCATCCGGCGGCGCCTGAGCCCCGGAAATGCGGATTAGACCCGGCATGTCTCCGGCCGCACCGGACCCGTGAAGCTGCACCTCCTCGCCATCGGCGAAGTCATGGCCGAGATCCGGCAGGAACCGGCGGGCGGCTTCCGCGTCGGCTTTGCGGGCGATACGTTCAACACGGCGGTCTATTGCGCCAGGGAATTCGGCCCGTCGGCCCGCGTCGGCTACTGCACGCGCGTGGGCCGCGATCCGCTTTCCCGGGCCTTCCTGGACGCGGCGAAGGACGAGGGTATCGACGTTTCGCAAGTCGACATGGACGGGGAACGCAACATCGGCATCTATGCCGTGTCGACCGACAAGGCGGGAGAACGCAGCTTTCACTACTGGCGCGGCGACTCCGCGGCGCGCCGTCTGTTCGCATCCGGCGAGACCCTCGCTTCCCTGCCGGCGGCGAGCGTCGTCTACCTCTCTGGCATCACGCTGGCCGTCCTGCATCCTTCGGCCCGCCGGCGCCTGATCGCGCATTTGCGCGGCCTGCGCGGGCGCGGCGCGTGCCATGTCGCTTTCGATTCGAACTACCGGCCGCAACTCTGGGAGGATGCCGCGACCGCGCGCCGCTCGATCGGCGAGATGTGGCAGGTCGCCGACATCGCCCTGCCCTCTCTCGACGACGAGATCGCCCTGTTCGGCGATGCGGACGAGGAGGCCGCGATCGCGCGGTTCGCCGCCGTCGACTGGCGCGCCTGCGCCATCAAGCGGGGGGCGCTCGGCCCGGTATCGCCGCTTCTCGCCCGCGACGCGCATCCCGAATTCGCCCCGGCGCCCGACGTCGTCGATACGACCGCGGCCGGAGACAGCTTCAACGGCGGCTATCTGGCGGCCTTGCTGCGCGGCGAAGACGAAAGTCGATGCCTCCTGGCCGGGCACGATGTCGCTTCCCGGGTGGTCGGCGCGGCGGGCGCGTTGATTGCGCGCAACATCGAAAACGATGGCCGATAACCTATCGAATGTCCTGGCGCGGCTCGGCGAGGCAAGAATATTGCCCGTCGTGGAGCTGGACACGAGCGAAGCCGCGCTGCCCCTTGCGAAGGCGCTGATGGCGGGCGGTCTGCCCGTGGCCGAAATCACGTTCCGGTCGGAAGCGGCGGCGGATTCGATCGGGATCCTGCGCGAGCGAATTCCGGAAATGCTGGTCGGCGCCGGGACCGTTCTCGACATCGAGCAGGTGGAGCAGGCCCATCGCGCCGGCAGTCAGTTCGTCGTCACGCCCGGCTTCAATCCGGCGGTCGTCGAGGCCTGCCTCGAGACCGGGCTCCCGGTCCTGCCCGGCATCAACAATCCGACCGGCGTCGAACGGGCGCTGGGCTTCGGGCTCGATGCGGTCAAGTTCTTTCCCGCCGAGGCCAGCGGCGGCGTGCCGTTCCTGAAAGCGCTGTCCGGCCCGTACCCCTTCGTCCGGTTCGTGCCGACCGGCGGCATCGGTCCGGACAACCTCGGAGACTATCTGGCGCTCCCCAACGTCCTCGCGTGCGGCGGGAGCTGGATCGTGAGTCCGACTCTCGTTCGGGCATCCAGGTTCGACGAAGTCGCGCGCCTCGCCGGCGAGGCGGTCGCGCTGGCGGCCCGGAACGCCTGACCCGCCGTCCGCGGAACGAAAAGCGCCCGCCGCTGCCCCCTACCGTCATGCCCGGACTTGCCCCGCCGCCGTCCGGCACGAATTTGCGGACAGGGTGCATGACGTCGGGTAGACAAATCGCTGCCGGGTCGGCATTCGCGTTCCGCAAATGCCGGGCGGGAATGTCGACATTTGCCGACTCGACCGGCCGGTCGACATTGCCGTCGGCAAATGCCGACCGTGCGCGCGCGGCGCCGGGGAGTCGGCATATCCGATCCGCGGGTCGGCATGTCGCGGAACCCCTCCGTCATCGGGAGCGCCGCGTCGGTGGCGATGGCGGTCGCATGCATGTTCGTCTCCTCCGCATGGCGGGCGCGAGACCCGCGGCGTTTCTTCCGTTCTTCCGTCATGCCCGGAACAAGTCCGGGCATGACGGCGAGGGAACGGGCAGGGCGGTGTGGCAGGCAACGGAAAGGGGCGCCGAAACCTCCGGCGCCCCCACTTCCCGACTGTGCGAAATATGGTATCGAACGCGTCCCGGGTCAAGAGCAATTTCCTTTTTTAGATCATTTTCGACCGTTTCCGGTTTTCCGTCCGCCTCTCCTCCGTCATGCCCGGACTTGTTCCGGGCATCCACGTGGGTCCGCCCCCTCGCTTGTCCCTGCTCAAAGCGCGATGCCGCAAGACGTGGATGCCCGGAACAAGTCCGGGCATGACGACAAGAGGGGCGGTGGCGGAGGACGCTGACCCCGTCCGAAACGGGCAGGCCCTATGCCAGCGCGGCGGCGCGCACCGCGTCGGGGGTGAAGGGGATCCGCCTCAGCCTGAGCCCGGTCGCGGCGTAAACCGCGTTGGCGATGGCGGCCGCCGTGGGGCCGGACGTGGCCTCGCCGGCGCCGAGGAAGGGCTCGCGCCCGGGATCGACCAGGATCGTCTCGAACTCGGGCACGTTGTCGAAGCCGAGGATCGGATAGGTCTCCCAGTCGCGGCTGGTAATCCCGCCGCCGTCGAACGCCACCGCCTCGTGGAGGGTCCAGCTCGCGGCCTGGACGACCCCGCCCTCCAGCTGCGCCGCGAGGCCGGCGCGGTCGACGATCTCCCCCGCATCGGCGGCGACCGCGCAGCGCTCCAGCCTGATTTCCGCGGCATCCGTGACCGAGACCTCCATGACCACCGCGGCATAGGCGGCGATGTTCTTGTAGCGGGAAAACGCGATCCCGCGCCCGCGGCCCTCGGGGCAGTCCGCGCCCGCCGGATGCAGACGCTCCGCCGCGGCCTCGATGACGGCCCGGCCGCGCGGATCGGACAGGTGCTTCAGCCGGAATTCCGCCGGATCGACGCCCGCCGCCTCGGCGAGCTCGTCCATGAAGGACTCGATGGCGAAGACATTGGCGTAGGCGCCGAGCGAGCGGAGCGCGGACACCCGGAGCGGCATGCCGCGCACCAGATGCTTGACCAGGCGTTTGTCGGGCAGGTCGTAGAGCGGGTCGAGATTGCGGTGGATGCCGACATGCGGCCCCATCGCGGGACCCATGACCGGCGGGGCCAGCGGATCGGCGAGAAACCGGGTGGAAAGGAGGCGCGCCGGGCCGATCCTGTCCGGGCCCGAGCGCGGCCGCATCATGAAGGTATCGCCGAAGCTTTCATGCGACCAGGCGGCAATTGCGCCGTTCGCATCGAGGCTCGCCCGCAGATCCATCGACATGCAGGTCCCGTAGGGCTCCCACGCATGTTCCTCCTCGCGGGTCCACTTGAGCAGCACCGGCCGGCCGGGCAGCGCGCGGGCGACGATCGCGGCGTCGAGCGCCGCGTCGTCCGCGCCGTTATGGCCGTAGCAGCCCGCCCCCGGGGCGTGGACGATGCGGATGTCGTCGGGCGCCATGTCGAAGGTCTCGGCGATCGCGGCGCGCAGGAAATAGATCCCCTGGCTGTGCGAGACGATTGTGAGCCGGCCCTCGGCGAACTCCGCCATCGCGGCGGAGGGGCCGAGCGAGGCGTGCATCTGGTAGGGCCGCTCGTAACGCGCTTCGAGCGTGGCCGTAGCGCCGTCCGGCGGTTCGCCGGGCGGCGGCACCGGGGCCTCCACCGGCGCGCCGTCGATCACGGGAAGGCTGACCCGGTCGTTGGCGCGCAGGCTGTCATAGATGTCGCCCGACGGAAGCCCGTCGCCATTGTCCCACACAACCGCCGCCGCGAGGCGTTCCGCCGCCCTCGCCGCGCGGTACTCGTCGTCGTGGGCCACGGCGAGGAAACTGCCGTCGCGCACCGCATGGACTCCTTCGGAGGCGAGCCGGTCGAGAACCGCCTCCCCGACGCTCGCAATGCGCGCATGGTAATGCGGCGGGCGCACCACCCTCGCATGCAGCATGCCGGGACGGGTCATGTCCTGGAGGAACCAGGGCCGGCCCCGGACGATGTCCTCCATTCCCCGCGCGGCCGCCGCGGTGCCGACATGGCGCAGCGCCGCGCGCGGCTTGAGCGGCGCTTCCGGGTCGACGTCGATCCCGAAGGGCTTTCCTTCCGCAAGCTCCCAGTAGTCGGTCTGCCGGTTGGTGGCGCGCGATTGGACGGTTCCGTCGTCGACCTCGAGCGTCGCGGGATCGACATCGAGGGCCCGCGCGGCTCGGTCCAGCAAGTGCCGCCGGGCGGTCGCGGCCGCGCGGCGGACCGCCTCCCCGGTCTGGGTCATCGAATAGCTGCCGGACGTGATCCCCTCGTCGGGGGAAAGCCCGGTCTCGGTCCGCACCGTCTCCACGCGGCCGGGATCGACGTCGAGCTCGTCGGCGACCAGCATGGCCACGGCGGTCGAGATGCGCTGGCCGATATCGACCTTGCCGCTGCGCACGACGACCGTCCCGCCGGGCCCGATGGCGAGCCAGTCGTCGAGCGCCGGGTTGTTCGCAAGGCTCGGGTTAGACGCCATCGGCACGCTCCGCGAGGAGCCGGTCGATCGCTCTCAGCACGTCCGGATGCGCGCCGCAGCGGCAGAGATGGCCGTCGAGCGCGGCTATCGCGCCCTGCCGGTCGGGACGGGGCGTCGTCTCCAGATAGCCGGTCAGCGCGACGATCAGCCCGCTCGTGCAATAGCCGCACTGCGCGGCGTTCTCGTCGAGAAACGCGCGCTGCACGGGGTTCAGCTCCCCGCCTCCCGCCAGACCCTCGACCGTGACGATCTCGCTTCCCTCGAACTCGGACACGGCGCGGACGCAGCTCAGCACCTTCTCGCCGTCGGCGATCACCGCGCAGGCGCCGCACTGCTCCAGCCCGCAGCCGAGCTTGGCGCCCATCAGCCCGAGCCGGTTGCGCAGCACGTAGATCAGCGGCGTGTCCGGGTCGGCCTCGACCTCGCGGACCGCGCCGTTGACGGTGACGGCGAACCTGCCCACGCCCCTACGCCGCCGCTTTCGTGCGCGCCCGTTCCTCGGCGATCAGGCGGTCGTGCAGCTTGCGCGCGGCGAGCTGGCCGGCATCGGCGTTCACGTCGATCTTCCATGCGTCCGCGCGGCCGTTCATCGATTTCTGCTGCGCCTCCAGCGCGGTGAAATCCTCGACATAGGCGCCGGAGATCGCGGTCTGCAGCCAGTCCGCCATCGCCCGGTCGCGGGTGAAATTGTTGGGGAACATCCAGTAATAGACCGAGCGCGTCTCGTCGATCGGGGTGAGCGTGATCGCGATCCGCGCCTCCGCGGTGCCCTCCCGCCTCCCTTCCGGAGCGCCGGTCCCGGCGGGCGCGACGCCGACATCCAGAAGCGTATGCGACGGCGGGAAGTAATGGACGATCTGCCAGCGGTCGGCGCGCTTCGGCTCCGGCGGCGCATCGCCCCAGAGCGCCTTGGTCCAGAGCGCACCGGGGTCCGCGCCGATCATCCAGCGCTCGATGGAGACCGAGGACTCGGTCCGGGTGGTCTTCATCGGGTTCTCGGTGATCGAATCGGCCGCCAGCGTGGAGGCGTGGATGTAAATCTCGTGCGTGAGATCGAGCAGATTGTCGATCGACAGCATGTAGTGGCAGCCGACCTCCGCCGCGCCGCCGATCGCCGCGCCGCCGGGCGGCGCCCAGGCGGGGTCGGCGTTCCAGCGGTAGTCGGGGATCGTGCCGGGATCGGCGAGGGCGGCGTCGCCCATCCAGATCCAGACGAAGCCGTGTCGCTCGACGACCGGATAGGACCGGACCGCCGCGCCCGGCGGGATCGTCGACTGGCCGGGGACCGCGACGCAGGCGCCTTCGGCGTCGAATTCGAGCCCGTGATAGCCGCAGCGGATACGGTCGCCGAGATGGACGCCGAGCGAGAGCGGCAGATAGCGGTGGCAGCAGCGGTCGGCGAGCGCGGCGGGCGTCCCGTCCGACGCGCGGAACAGCACGACCGGTTCCTTGCAGATCGTCCGCGCCGTCAGCTCCCCGCCGAGATCGCGCGCCAGCGCCGCGACATACCAGGCGTTAAGCAGGAACATGTCTCGCCTCCCCTGTGGTTCGCCGATTCTGGCCGTTGACGCCCTGTGTGCACAACCCCGTTGACGCGCCCGCCGTTCCGGTCAGGCTGTTACCGGGGATCGGACAGGAAACGGAGCCGAGAACACGATGCATGCGACAAGGAACGTAGAGTCCGTACGGGCGTGGCCTGCGATGGCAGGCGGAATCGCGGTTCTCGGGATGCTGTGCGTTCCGCTGTGGGCGAAGGCGGCGCCGCCTTCGCTGCGGACGCCGGCGCCCGTGATCTACCTCGCGGACAATCTCGACGAACAGGACAGGCTCGGATGGTGCATCGACACCGTGGGGCGGGGGTTCGGCGAGCGCCTGCACGCCCATTCCTGCAAGCCCCGGGGCGGGGACGTGCAGTTCGCCCACGACGCGGAAGCGCGGCGGATCGTATCGGCGACGTTCGCGGGCAAGTGCGCGGCGCTGACCGGGCCGGCGACGGCGGGGGTATCGCTCGGGCTGGTGGATTGTTCGAAGGACTCGCCCGGCCAGGATTTCGATTACGACGGCGGGGCGCTGGCGTTCCGGCCCGGCGGCGACCGGATGCTTTGCCTGACGGTCGGCGCGGCGAGCCGGTCGGCCGGGCCGTTCATGTCCCGCGACCTTTCGCTCGCGCCCTGCGCCTCCACCGATCCCCGGTACCGGCAGTGGCGCGTCAAGGGCGGCAGGACCTGACGGTGGCCGAACCCGATCTCATTCTCCACAACGGACGCGTTCTCACCCTCGATCCCGCCCGGCCCGAGGCCGGGGCGTTCGCGGTCCGTGACGGCCGCATCGCCGCGGTCGGCGCCGACGCCGATATCCTGCGCGGGCGCGGGCGGGAGACCCGCGTCGTCGACGCGGGCGGCCGCGCCGCGATGCCCGGCCTCTTCGACGCCCACCCGCACATGGACCGCGAGGGGTTGAAGGCGCGCGGCGGGATCCCGATCGGGGGGCTCGGCTCGGTCGCGGAGATCGTCGAGGCGGTGCGCGAAGCGGTATCGCGGACGCCTCCCGGCGAATGGATCGTGACGATGCCGATGGAGCTCGCGCCCGCGCACGGCATGCCGCGCTACGTCAGCGAGCCCGGCCAGCTCGCGGAAGGCCGCTTTCCCGACCGGCGCGACCTCGACGCGGCGGCGCCCGACCACCCGGTGCTGATCCGGAGCATCTGGGGCTGGTGGGGCGTGCCGCCCTTCCCCTCGGTCGCCAACTCGGCCGCGCTTGCGCTCGCCCGCATCGACCGGGACACGAAAGCGCCGCACGGCACCGATATCGAACGCGACGCATCGGGCGAGCCGACCGGGGTGATGCGCGAGACCAACCGCGCGCCGATCCTGGAATACACGCTGTTCGGCTGCCTGCCGCGCTTCACCTTCGAGGACCGGCTCGCCGCCGCGCGGACCGCTCCCCGGCTCTACAACGCGGCGGGCACGACGGCGGGCTACGAGGGGCACGGGCTGACGCCCGCCATAATCGAGAGCTATCGCCGGGCGGACGAGGCGGGCGATCTCACGGTGCGGCTCACGACCGCGCTCAGCGTGCCGAGCGCCAGAATGGACGACCGCGGCGTGGGCGACTGGCTGCGCCGGTGGGCGGACCGGATCGCGGCGCCGGGGACGCGCGAAGGAAACCTCGCGCTCGACGGAATCTGCCTCGATTTCGGCGATCCGAACGTCGCCCGCATCGTCGCGACGGGCTACCCCTATGAGCAATGGGCCGGGCATTTCTACCAGTCCGTCGCCTTCGACCGGCTTGTCGAGATCGCCACCCTCGCCGCCGAGCTCGGCATCCGGCTCGCCTGCATCGCCTACGACATCGAGGCGCTGCTCAGGGCCTACGAGGCGGTGAACGCCAGGGTCCCCATCGCCGACAAACGCTGGGTCGTCATGCACCTGACGCGGGCGACCGACGACCAGTTGCGCCGGATGAAGGCGCTGGGGCTCATCGTCACGATCACGCCCAATTTCATGTACCACGCGACGACCCGCCTCGGCCTCGCGGAGCTCGGCGCGGAGGGAACCCCGATCCGGCGCGTGCTGGATGCCGGCATTCCGGTCGCGCTGTCCTCGGACAACGTGCCGGTGTCGATGTTCTGGGCGATGTGGTCGGCGCTCACCCGCTATTCGGCCGACCTCGATACGCGTCTGGGCGAAAGCTTCCTGACCCGCGCGGAGGTGTTGAACCTGATCGCCCGGACGGGCCACATGCTGAGCTGGGACGAGGACCGGCGCGGCGCGATCGCACCGGGAATGGACGCCGATGTCATCGTGCTCGACCGGGACCCGCTGACCTGCCCGGAGGACGAGATCCGCGAGATCCACCCGGTCCGTACCTTCCTCGCCGGCAACGAGGTCTATCCGGCCGGCGCCGCGGCGTAAGGCCGTGCTTCCCCCTCGATCAGACCGGCGAGCAGGCGGCGGGCCTGGATCGTCGGCTTGTCGGCGTTGACGTCGATCTGGACCGCCCCGGGGTGCGCGTCGACCCCGCGCTGCTGCGCCTCGACCGCGTCGACGTCTTCCCGGAAGGTCTGGTGGACGCCCGGGTGGAGGCGGGCGTCGAGATCGTCGTCGCCCAGCCGGTAGTTGCGCGCGAACAGCCAGAAATAGTGGCAGGACGACTCGCTCTCCGGCGTCGAGAAGTGCGAGGTGCGGTTGGTGATGCCGCAGCTCCGGTCGCCTTCCGGCGCGCCGGTGCCGGCCTTGGCCGCGCCGATGTCGAAGATGCAGCCGGTGGGCGGCACGAAGGTGGCGAGAATCCAGCGGTCCACCGGCCCGGCGAAGCCGCCGGCGACCTTCCAGATCGGCGGCGCCTCGACGCCGAGCAGCCAGCGCGAGATGTCGATCCTTCCGTCCCTGCGCTCGACCCTGGGCGGCGTGGCCTGGACGGCGTCGCTGCCGAGCGTGTCGGGATGGACGTAGGTCACGTGCGTGGCATCGAGCTGGATGTCGGTCAGAAGCCGGTATTCGGCCGCGACCGGGTGGTAGTCGCCGGTCGTCCTCCAGTCGGGTCCGTCGTTCCAGAACAGATCCGGGATCGTCGCCTCGTCGGCGCGGGCGGGATCGCCCATCCAGATCCAGATCCAGCGGTGCCGCTCGCGGACCGGGAAGCTCCGAACCTCGGCGCCCGGCGGGATCGTCGACTGGCCGGGGACGAGGATGCAGGCGCCGGTCGGATCGAAGGTCAGCCCGTGATAGCCGCACTGGAGGTTGTCGCCCCGCACGCTCCCCATCGAGAGCGGCAGGTTGCGGTGGCAGCAGCGGTCCTCCAGCGCGACCGGCGTTCCGTCCTCGCGGCGGTAGAGCACCACCGGCTGACCCAGGAAGGTGCGCGCCAGCGGCTCGCGTCCCACCTCGCGGTCCCATGCCGCGACATACCAGCAATCGCGCAAGTACATGGCGCCCTCCGTCAGGCCACCGCCGGCTCGTTCGTCGGCACCGCCTCGACCCGGGCGGCGCAGAACTTGAACTCGGGAATCTTGCCGAACGGATCGAGCGCGTCGTTGGTCAGCAGGTTGGCGGCCGCCTCGGTGAAGCAGAACGGGATGAACACCACGCCGCTCGGCACGTCCCTGTCCATCCGGCCGATCAGCTCGATCGCCCCGCGCCGCGTCTCCACCCGGATCCTGGCGCCGGGGGCGAGCCCCATGCGGTCGAGATCGGCCGGGGCGAGATGGGCGATCGCCTCCGGCTCGATGGCGTCGAGCACGCCGGCGCGCCGCGTCATCGCGCCGGTGTGCCAGTGCTCCAGCACCCGGCCGGTGGTCAGGATCATCGGGTAGTCGGCGTCGGGCACCTCGTCGGGCGGCGAGACCGAAGCGGGAACGAACTTGCCGCGCCCGCTTTCGGTGGGGAAGCCGTCGCCGAAGATCACGTCGTCGCCCGGCACGTCGAGCGATGCCGTGGGGTAGGTCACGGAGTCCTCCCGCTCGAGCCGCTCCCACGAGATACCGTTGAGCGAGGGCATCAGCGCCTGCATCTCGGCGAACACGTCGGCGGGGCCGTCATAGGACCAGTCGAGGCCGAGGCGGCGCGCGATCTCCTGCACGATCCACAGATCCTGCCGCGCCTCGCCCGGCAGGGGCAGCGCGGCGCGGCCGATCTGCACCTGGCGGTTGGTGTTGGTGTAGGAGCCGTCCTTTTCGGGGAAGGCGGATGCGGGCAGCAGCACGTCGGCGAAATAGGCGGTCTCGGTCAGGAAGAGCTCCTGCACGACGAGATGGTCGAGCTTGGAGAGCGCCTCGCGGGCGTGGCCGACATCGGGGTCCGACATCGCCGGGTTCTCGCCCATGATGTACATGCCGCGAATTTGGCCTTCGTGGATCGCGTTCATGATCTCGACCACGGTCAGCCCGCGCTCGGGGTCGAGCGAGGTCTTCCAGGCGGTCTCGAAAACCTCGCGGATTTCGGCCCCGGAGACCGACCGGTAGTCGGGATAGAACATCGGGATCAGCCCGACATCCGACGCGCCCTGCACGTTGTTCTGGCCGCGCAGCGGGTGCAGCCCGGTGCCCGGCCGCCCGACCTGGCCGGTCATCAGCGCGAGCGAGATCAGGCAGCGCGCGTTGTCGGTGCCGTGGATGTGCTGCGAGATGCCCATCCCCCAGAAGATGATCGAGGCGGGCGCGGTGGCGTATTTGCGCGCGACGGTGCGGATGGTCGCCGCGTCGATGCCGCAGATCGGCGCCATCTCCTCCGGCGTGAAGGGTTCGATATGCGCCTTCAGCGCCTCGAACCCCTCGGTGTGGCGGGCGATATAGTCGGGGTCGTAAAGCCTCTCGGCGACGATCGTGTTCATCATCGCATTGAGAAGAGCCACGTCGGTGCCGGACTTGAACTGCAGCATGTGGGTCGCGTGCCGGCTGAGCGCCTGGCCGCGCGGGTCCATGACGATCAGGGTCTTGCCCGCCTTGGCCGCGTTCTTGAAGAAGGTCGCGGCGACCGGATGATTCACCGCGGGGTTGGCGCCGATGACGATGATTACGTCCGAGTTGGCGCATTCGAAGAACGGCGCGGTGACGGCGCCCGAGTTGATGGTCTCCATCAGGGCCGCGACCGAGGAGGCATGACAAAGCCTGGTGCAGTGATCGACGTTGTTGGTGCCGAAGCCTGCCCGCACCAGCTTCTGGAACAGATAGGCCTCCTCGTTCGAGCCCTTGGCCGAGCCGAACCCGGCGAGCGCATTGCCGCCGTGCTCGTCGCGAATACGGGCGAGCCCGGCCGCGGCGGCGTCCAGCGCCTCCTCCCAGCTCGCCTCGCGGAACAGCGCGAGCGGGTTGGCCGCATCCAGGCTCGCGAGGTCGTCCTTGCCGATCCCGTCGCGGCGGATCATCGGCGTGACGATACGCTGCGGGTGGTGCACATAGTCGAAGCCGAACCGTCCCTTGACGCACAGCCTGCCGCGATTGGCCGGCCCGTCCCGGCCCTCCACCTTGACCAGCCGGTCGTCCCTGATGTGGTAGGTGAGCTGGCAGCCGACGCCGCAATAGGGGCACAGGCTGTCGACCGTCCGGTCGGGAGTCGTCGCGCCCGGCCCGTCCTCTCTCATTATGGCGGCCGGCATCAGCGCACCGGTGGGGCACGCCTGGACGCATTCGCCGCAGGCGACGCAGGTCGAGTCGCCCATCGGATCGTCGAAATCGAAGACGATCTTCGCGTGGCTGCCGCGATGGGCCATGCCGATCACGTCGTTGACCTGGACCTCGCGGCAGGCCCGGACGCAGAGCGTGCAGTTGATGCAGGCGTCGAGATTGACCGCCATCGCCGGGTGGCTGGGATCGGCCGCGGGGGCGGCGATGGGATCGAAGCGGCTGTCCGCGATGCCGATCTTCTCGGCCCAGCGCCAAAGCTTGGAATCGGCATCATGCGCGACTTCGCGCCCGGGCTGGTCGGCGATCAGCAGCTCGAACACCATGCGCCGCGCCGAGGTTGCGCGTTCCGAGGCGGTGTCGACGACCATGCCCTCGCCGGGCGTCCGGATGCAGGATGCGGCCAGCACCCGCTCGCCCTCGATCTCGACCATGCAGGCCCGGCAGTTGCCGTCGGCGCGGTAGCCCGGCTCGGGCGAGTAGCAGAGATGCGGGATCTCGACGCCGAGCCGATGCGCGACCTGCCAGAGGGTCTCGCCCGGCTGGGCAACGACCCGCTCCCCGTTGAGGGTGAAGGCGATCCCGGCTTCCTGGTCCTTTGGCATCGTCTAACCGTTCGGTATGTCCTGGGGGAAATGCTTGAGCGCCGACAATAGCCCGTTCGGCGCCGCCTGGCCGAGGCCGCAGATCGAGGCGTCGATCATCGCCCGGCTGAGCTCGCGGAGCAGCGGCTCGTCCCATCTGGGCCGGCGCATGAGCCCGACCGATTTCTCGCAGCCCGCGCGGCAGGGCGTGCACTGGCCGCAGCTCTCGTCCTCGAAGAAGCGCATCAGGTTGAGCGCCGCGTCGGCCGCCGAGTCGCGGTCGGAGAGCACGATCACGGCGGCGGATCCGATCAGGCAGCCATGCTCCTCGAGGGTGCCGAAGTCGAGCGGGATATCCGCCATGCCGGCCGGCAGGATGCCGCCCGAGGCGCCGCCGGGGAGATAGCCCTTGAAGCGGTGGCCGTCCGCCATCCCGCCGCAATGTTCGTCGATCAGCTCCCGCGCGGTGATCCCGGCCTCGGCGATCTTCACCCCGGGCTCCTTCACCCGGCCGGAAACCGAGAAGGTCCGCAAGCCCTTGCGCCCGTTGCGGCCCTTGCCGGCGAACCAGCCGGGACCGTTGGCGAGGATGTCGGGCACCCAGTAGAGCGTCTCGACGTTGTTGATCAGGGTCGGCTTGCCGAACAGCCCGACCTGGGCGGGGAACGGCGGCTTGTGCCGCGGCAGGCCGCGCTTGCCCTCGATGCTTTCGAGCATCGCGGACTCCTCGCCGCAGATATAGGCGCCCGCGCCCCGCCTGAGCACGATGGAGCCGGGCTCGGCGAGGCCCTCCTTCTCCAACCGGGCGATCTCTTCGATCAGGATCTCGCGGGCGACCGGGTACTCGTCGCGCAGGTAGATGTAGGTCTCTTCCGCCTCGATCGCCCAATCCGCGATCAGCATGCCTTCGAGGAACCGGTGCGGGTCGGTTTCGAGGAAATAGCGGTCCTTGAAGGTGCCGGGCTCGCCCTCGTCGGCGTTGACGGCGAGATAGCGGGGACCCTGCTCGGCGCGAACGAAGGTCCATTTCCGGCCGGTGGGGAAACCCGCGCCGCCGAGCCCGCGCAGGTTCGATCCGTCGAGCGCCTCGATCACGCTTTCGACGGAACGGGCGCCGTCCCGGCACTCCCGGAGCAGCGCATATCCGCCGCCGGCGACATAGTCGTCGAACCCGGTATAGGCCGGGGTCTCGGGCCCGGTCCGGTCGTCCGCAATGGCCGTCGCGATGCGTTCGGGCGTCGCGTGCGACATCTGGTTGTGCCCGACCTCCGCCGCCGGCGCGCGGTCGCAGGCGCCGATGCAGGGCGCGCGCACGATACGGACGTCCTCGCCGACGCTTTCCTCCAGCGCCGCGATCAGGGCATCGGCGCCCATCATCTCGCAGGTGAGCGAATCGCAGACCCGGACGGTGACCGGCGGCGGGCGCGGGTCGTCGTCGCCGAGCACGTCGAAATGGGCGTAGAACGTCGCGACCTCGTAGACCTCGGTCAGCGAGAGCTTCATCTCTTCGGCGAGCGCCGCCATGTCGCCGGGCACGAGACAGCCCTGCGAATCCTGGATCAGGTGGAGGTGCTCGATCAGGAGATCCCGCCGGCGCGGCCGGTCGCCGAGCAGCGCGCGCACCCGTCCCGCCGCCCCGGGATCGACCTGGCGTCCCTTGGTCCGGGGCCGCGCCCGGGTCCGTGCCGATCCGGGATGCCCGTATGCGCGTACCACCCGCGCGCCTTCCGCCATGCTCATGAAACCCTGAAAATTCTTCCGTGGCGAACCTAACGGCTCGCACCGGGCGCCGTCAAAATGTTGCGCGCCCGATCAGGGCAGATCGTCGACCGTTTCCAGCGCGACGACCTCGGTGTTGATGAGCAGCTTGCCGGCGTGCTCGAAATTGACGGTCACGCGGGCGCCGTCGACCGACTGGACCTGGCCGAGCCCCCAATCGGGCTGTCCCGGGTGGCGAACGCGCATTCCGGGCGCCAGCTCATTCATCTCCCCGGGTCTTCCCGGCGCGCCTTCCGGTAAGCCCGCCGACGATGCCCCTCAGCGTCCGCACCTCCTGGTCGGTCAGGTCGGCGCGGGTGAAGATGTTGCGGATGTTGCGCACCATCCGGGGCCGCTTGTCGGGCGGGTAGAGGAAGCCGCAATCGTCGAGCTCGCCCTCGAGATGGGCGAACAGATCCTGGATTTCCTGCTGGGTCGCGGCCTGCGCGCCCTTCCGGACGAGCCGTTCCGCGCCGTCTTCGAGCATGGGGTCGGCCTGGAACCATTCGTAGCCGATCAGCAGCACCGCCTGGGCGAGGTTGATCGACGAATAGGCCGGGTTGGCCGGCACGATCACCAGCGCCTCGGCGCGCGCCGCGTCGTCGTTGTCGAGCCCGCTCTTCTCGCGGCCGAACAGAAGGGCCGCGCGCTCGCCTCTGTTTTGGAAATCGCGCAGCCGCTCCGCCGCCGCGCGCGGGGTCAGCACCGGCTTGACCATGTCGCGCACCCGCGCGGTGGTGGCGAGCACGTGGCGTATATCCCCGATCGCCTTTTCTGTCGTGGGAAACACCCTGGCGTCGGCGAGCACCGCTTCGGCCCCGGACGCGGTGTTGATCGCCTTCTGGTTGGGCCAGTCGCCGCGCGGGGCGACGAGGCGCATGTCGGTCAGCCCGAAATTGAGCATCGCGCGCGCCGCCGCGCCGATATTCTCGCCCAGCTGCGGCTCGACCAGCACCACCGCGGGCGCGCTGGAATCGGCTGAGGAGACCGCGCGGCGGCTGCGGTCGGTTCCCGCCATCAGGCGGCGCCGACGCCGTCGCGCATCAGCTTGTAGGTGATCGAGTCGTTGAGCGCGTTGAAGGAGGCGTCGATCACGTTGGTCGAAACTCCGACCGCGGCCCAGTTCTCGCCGTCGTCGTCCGCGCTCTCGATCATCACCCGCGTGACCGCGGCGGTGCCGTCGCCGGGGGTGAGGATACGGACCTTGTAGTCGACCAGCCGGAGCGCGCCGAGCCCCGGATAGAACGGGATCAGCACCTTGCGCAGCGCGCCGTCGAGCGCGTTGACCGGGCCGTTCCCCTCGGCCACCGCCATGTGGCGGTCGTTCCCCATATCGACCTTGACGGTGGCCTCCGACAGCGTGATCAGCTCGCCGCGCGCGTTCCAGCGGCGCTCGTCGAACACCCGGAAACTGTGTAGCCGGAAGAACTCGGGCACCGACCCCAGCGTGCGCCGGGCGAGGAGCTCGAAGCTCGCGCCGGCCCCGTCATAGGCGTAGCCCTCGAACTCGCGCCGCTTCACCTCTTCCAGAAGGCGCGGCAGCTTGGAGTTCTTGGGGTCGATGTCGAGCCCGATCTTGCGGAACCGGGCGAGGATGTTGGACCGCCCGGCCTGGTCGGAGACCACGATCTGGCGCTCGTTGCCGACCAGCGCGGGGTCGATATGCTCGTAGGTTCGCGGGTCCTTCTCGATCGCCGAGACATGGAGCCCGCCCTTGTGCGCGAAAGCGGACGCGCCGACATAGGCGGCATTCCGCAACGGCGCCCGGTTGAGCCGTTCGTCGACGAGGCGGGAGACGGGGGTGAGCTCGGCCAGCCCCGCCTCGTCGATCCCCGTCTCGTAGCCCATCTTGAGCATCAGGCTGGGGATCAGCGAGATCAGGTTGGCGTTGCCGCAGCGTTCGCCGAGGCCGTTGAGCGTGCCCTGGATCTGGCGGGCGCCCGCGCGCACGGCGGCGAGCGAGTTGGCGACGGCGTTCTCGGTGTCGTTGTGGCAGTGGATGCCGAGCGCGCCGCCGGGAATTTTCCGCGCCACCTCGCCCACGATGCGTTCGACCTCATGGGGCAACGTGCCGCCGTTGGTGTCGCACAGCACCACCCAGCGCGCGCCTGCCTCGTGGGCGGCCTTCACGCAGGCGAGCGCGAAGTCGGGATTGGCCTTGTAGCCGTCGAAGAAGTGCTCGGCGTCGAACATCGCCTCGTCCTTCGACGCCGCGAGATGGGCGATCGAGTCGGCGATCATCGCGATGTTCTCGTCGAGGCTGACGCCGAGCGCCTGCTCGACATGGAAATCCCAGGTCTTGCCGACGATGCAGACGACCGGCGCGCGCGCATCCACCAGCGCCGCGAGACCGGGGTCGTTCTGGGCGCTGCGGCCCGGACGCCTCGTCATGCCGAAGGCGGTGAATTTCGCGTTCGCAAGCGCCGGCGGTTCGGCGAAGAACGCATCGTCGGTCGGGTTGGCCCCGGGCCAGCCGCCCTCGACATAGTCGATCCCGAGTCGGTCGAGCGCACGCGCCACCGCGGCCTTGTCGGCGACGCCGAAATCGACGCCTTGGGTCTGCGCACCATCGCGCAGGGTGGAATCGAAGAGGTGAATGCGCCTGTCGTCGCTCATGCCCGCCGCCATTCGCTGCTGCCGTCGGGGCGGTCCTCGACGACCACGTTATGGATCTCCATCAGCTCGTCCCGGATCCGGTCGGCTTCGGCGAAGTCCCTCTCCGAGCGCGCCCGGGACCGCGCGGCGACCAGGACCTCGATGGCTTCCTCGCCGTCGTCGCCCGCGCCCTTGAACCAGCTCTCCGGGTCCTGCGCGAGGAGGCCCGTCAGGCCGCCCGCGAAAAGAAGCCCGGCCTTGGCGCGGGCGCGCCCGTCCGCGGAATCGCTCCGGTTGAGCGTGCCCGCGAGCGCATGCATCTCGGCGAGCGCCCTGGGCGTGTTGAGGTCGTCCGAAAGCGCCTCGACCACCGGTCCCGCCGCCGCGGGATCGTCGCTCGCCGCCACGTCGCGGGCGCCGGCGAGCGCGGTATAGAGGCGGTCGAGGGCGCTCCTCGCGCGGTCGAGCCCTTCGAGCGAGAAATCGAGCGGCTGGCGGTACTGCGCCGTGAGCAGGCTGAGCCGGATCGCCTCGCCCGGCGCGCGTTCGAGCAGGTCGTGAACGGTGTGAAAATTGCCGAGAGACTTCGACATCTTCTCGCCGTCGACGGTGACGTAGCCGTTATGCATCCAGAGATTGACGAACGTCTTGCCGTGGGCGCAGGTCGACTGGGCGATCTCGTTCTCGTGGTGGGGAAAGATCAGGTCCTGCCCGCCGCCGTGGATGTCGAAGGTCTCGCCGAGATGCTTTTTCGACATCGCCGAGCATTCGAGATGCCAGCCGGGCCGGCCGCGCCCCCACGGGCTGTCCCAGCCGGGCTGGTCGGCATCCGACGGCTTCCAGAGGACGAAGTCCGCGGGGTCGCGCTTGTAAGGCGCGATTTCGACACGGGCGCCCGCGATCAACTCGTCCCGCCCGTGGCGCGACAGCCTGCCGTATTCGGCCATCGTCGCCACAGAGAACAGCACATGGCCCTCGGCCGCGTAGGCGTGCCCCTTTTCGACGAGCCGCTCGATCATCGCGATCATCTCGGCAATGTGATCCGTCGCCCTGGGCTCGACATCCGGCGGCAGCGCGCCGAGCGCCGCCATGTCGGCGTGAAAAACCTTCGTGTACCGCGCGGTGACGGTATCGATCGGCTCGCCCGCCTGCCGCGCGGCCTCGATAATCTTGTCGTCCACATCCGTGATGTTGCGCACATAGGTCACGCACCCCTCGCCATGGACATGGCGCAGCAGCCGGTAGAGCACGTCGAACGCGACGACCGGCCGCGCGTTGCCGATATGGGCGAAGTCGTAGACCGTTGGCCCGCAGACATAGAGGCGGACATTGCCCGGGTCGATGGGCTCGAACGGCTCCTTGCTCCGGCTCAGCGTGTTGTAGAGCGAGATCGCCATTGCCGTGCCGGATCAGTCCCGGCCCCTGAAGGCGTTGACGATGGGGTAGCGGCGGTCGCGGCCGAACGACCGGCTGGTGATCTTCACGCCGGGCGGTGCCTGGCGGCGCTTGTACTCCGCGCCGAGCAGCATGCGCCAGACCCTGAGCACCAGCGCCCGGTCGAACCCTTCCTCGACCACCGCGTCGACGCCCATGTCGCGCTCGACCAGCCCGTCGAGGATGCGGTCGAGCGTGTCGTAGGGCGGCAGCGTGTCGTCGTCGCGCTGGTCCGGCTTGAGCTCGGCGGACGGCGGCTTGACGATGACGCGTTCGGGGATCGCGCGGCCTTCGGGCCCGAGCATCCCCGGCAGCCGGTTCCCGTTGCGCCAGCGCGCCAGCGCGAACACGGTCGTCTTGTAGACGTCCTTGAGCACCGAATAGCCGCCGCACATGTCGCCGTAGAGGGTGGCGTAGCCGACCGACATCTCGGACTTGTTGCCGGTCGACAGCACCATGCTGCCGGTCTTGTTGGAAAGCGCCATCAGCGTCATGCCGCGCGAGCGCGCCTGGATGTTTTCTTCCGTCGTGTCGGCCTCGGCGTTGCCGAAGAGCGGGCGCAGCATGGTGTCGAAGGCGCCCATCGCCGGCTCGATCGAGACCTCGTCGAGCGCGACGCCCAGGAGCCGCGCGGTCGCCGCCGCGTCCTCCAGGCTCTCGGCGGACGTGTAGGGCGAGGGCATCATCACGCAGCGCACGCGGCCGGGGCCAAGCGCGTCGGCGGCCACGGCGGCGGTGAGCGCGGAGTCGATGCCGCCGGAAAGACCGATGATCACGCCGGGGAACCCGTTCTTGGTCACGTAGTCGCGCAAGCCCAGCGTCATCGCCTCGTAGATCGCGGCCAGGCCCTCCGCCGGGGGGTTGCGCTCGGCGGTCTCGCAATGCCAGGCGCCGTTCTCGCGCCGCCAGGTCGTGGGCAGTATCTCCTCGCGCCAGCTTACCGCCTGTCCCTTCAGCGCGGCGTCGGCATCGAGCACGAAGGAGCTTCCGTCGAACACCAGCTCGTCCTGCCCGCCGACCTGGTTGACGTAAATGATGGGCAGGCGGGATTCGGTGACCCGCGCGACCGCGAGGTTGAGGCGCTGGTCCACCTTGTCGACCTCGAACGGGGAACCGTTGAGGACCACCAGGATTTCGGCCCCCGACTCTTCCAGGCACTCGGTGACCTCGTCGGTCCACATGTCCTCGCAGATCATCACGCCCAGCCGCACGCCGCGGAAATTGACCGGCCCAGGCAGGGGCCCGCCGGCGAAGACGCGCTTCTCGTCGAACACGCCGTAGTTCGGCAGGTCGTACTTGCGGCGCATATCGGCGATCCTGCCGCCGTCGAGCAGGGCGGCGACGTTGTAGACCGTCCCGCCGTCGACCCAGGGCGTGCCCACCAGGAGCCCGGGCCCGCCGTCTTCCGTCTCCGCCGCCAGGGCCTGCAGCTCGCGGTGCACGGTCTCCTGGAAGGATGGCCGCACGACGAGGTCCTCGGGCGGATAGCCGGAGAGCGCGAGTTCCGAGGCGACCACCAGATCGGCGCCGAGCCGGGCCGCCTCCTCGCGGGCGCTGCGCAACTGCCTTGCGTTCCCGGTCACGTCGCCGACGGTCGGGTTGAGCTGCGCGAGGGCGATGGTGAGAGCGTCGGTCATCCGGGGATCGCCGTCCGGGCGGCGTCGGGCCTATTCCGCGGCGGCGGCGGAACGGGCGTTGCCGTTTGCCTTGTCGCGCTCGGCCTTCAACGCTTCCGCCACCGAGAAGGCGAGTTCGAGCGACTGGCTCGCGTTCAGCCTCGGATCGCAATGGGTGTGGTAGCGGTCGGCGAGGCTTTCCTCGGTCACCGCGTGCGCGCCGCCGATGCACTCGGTGACGTTCTGGCCGGTGAGCTCGACATGGATGCCGCCCGGATGCGTCCCCTCGGCGCGGAGAATGTCGAAGAAGTCGCGCACCTCGGAAAGGATCGCCTCGAAGCGCCGGGTCTTGTAGCCGTTCTGCGCCTTGATGGTGTTGCCGTGCATCGGATCGCAGGCCCAGACCACCGTGCGCCCCGCCTCCTTCACCGCGCGGACCAGCGGCGGCAGCAATTCGCCGACCTTGCCGGCGCCCATGCGCGCATAGAGCGTCAGGCGGCCCGGAACGTCGTCGGGGTTGAGCCGGTCGATCAGGTGCTTCAGGTCGTCGACCTCGGAGCTCGGCCCCACCTTGAGCCCGACCGGGTTGGCGACGCCGCGCAGGAACTCCACATGCGCCCCGTCCAGCTGGCGCGTCCGGTCGCCGATCCACAGCAGATGGGCCGAGGTGTCGTACCAGTCGCCGGTGGTGGAATCGACCCGGGTCATCGCCTCCTCGTAACCCAGCAGCAGCGCCTCGTGCGAGGTGTACAGGTCGGTCTCGCGGATCTGCGGGACGGTCTCCGAGGTCAGCCCGCAGGCCTCCATGAAGCGCAGCGTCTCGTCGATCCGGTCGGCGAGGTCGGCGTAGCGCGCGGCCTCCGGTCCCGCCGAGACGAAATCGAGGTTCCACTTGTGGACCTGGTGGAGATCGGCATACCCGCCCTGGGCGAAGGCGCGCAGCAGGTTCAGCGTCGCCGCCGCCTGGTTGTAGGCGCGCACCATGCGCCCGGGGTCGGGAACGCGCGACCCGGCGTCGAACGGCATGTCGTTGATCATGTCGCCGCGATAGCTCGGCAGGTCGACCCCGTCGACGGTCTCGAAATCGGCCGAGCGCGGCTTGGCGAACTGGCCGGCGAGACGCCCCACCTTCACCACCGGGCGCCCGCCGCCGAAGATCAGCACGACCGCCATCTGCAGGATCACGCGGAACGTGTCGCGGATGTTGTCGGGATGGAACTCGGCGAAGCTCTCCGCGCAATCGCCGCCCTGCAGCAGGAACGCCTTGCCCGCCGCCACGTCGGCGAGCTGCGCCTGGAGCCGGCGCGCCTCGCCGGCGAAGACCAGCGGCGGGTAGCCGCGCAGGCGGTCCTCCACCTCGGCGAGCGTTGCCGCGTCGGGATATTCAGGGACCTGGCGGATCGGTTTCGACCGCCAGCCGTCCGGGGTCCAGTCCCCGCTCATGGCGCGGTACTCCCAGTGTCGAGTCGGCTTAGGAAGGGCCGCCCTATACGCGAACCCCGCCGAAATTGCCAGCAATTCGTCGGCCGTTCAAATGGCGGGGAGGAGGCTCGCGGCCTCGCACCCTGCCCGTCATTTCGACCGAGCGCAGCGAGCGGAGAAATCTCGCGGCGGCGGCAGGGAGATTTCTCCGCTCCGCGCCGTCGGCGCTCCGGTCGAAATGACGGGTGGCGCCAAAGACCCTCCCGGTCGCGATCGCCCCTTACTCCGCCGCCTGAGCCTCGGGCTCGGGGACGGGGGTGCGCATGGTGACGAACTCCTCGGCGGCGGTGGGGTGGATCCCGACCGTGGCGTCGAACTGCGCCTTGGTCGCGCCGCATTTGAGCGCGATGCCGAGGCCCTGGGTGATCTCGGCCGCGTCGGGCCCCACCATGTGGCAGCCGACCACCCGGTCCGAGACGCGGTCGACAACGAGCTTCATCATCGTGCGGTCCTCCGCGAGCGTCAGCGTGTGCTTGAGCGGGCGGAAAACCTCGCGGTATATGTCGACGGCGCCGTAGCGCTCGCGCGCCCGTTCCTCGGTCAGCCCGACGGTCCCGACATTGGGGTTGGAGAACACCGCCGTCGCGATGTCGGCATAATCCATCCCGAGATCCTTGCCGTCATAGAGGTTGGCGGCGAGCACCATGGCTTCGGCGATGGCGACGGGGGTGAGCTGCAGCCGGTCCGTCACGTCGCCGAGCGCGTAGATGTTGTCCACGCTGGTGCGGAACCGCTCGTCGATCGCGATCGCGCCGTTCTCCCGCATTTCGACGCCGACCGCCTCTAGCCCCATGCCGGCGACGTTGGGCACCCGGCCGATCGCGTACAGCACCCGGTCCACGACGACCGTCTCGCCGGAGGAGAGCGCCGCGGCCAGCCCGTCTTCCGTCCGGTCGATCCGCTCCACCGTGGTGCGCCAGCGGATGTCGACCCCCTTCTTTTCCATTTCCCCGGCGAGGTGGGTGCGGATGTCGATGTCGAAGCCGCGCATGAAGAGCGGACCGCGATAGGCCTGGATCACCTCGGACCCGTAGCCGTTGAAGATTCCCGCGAACTCGACCGCGATATAGCCGCCGCCCACGATCAGCACCCGGTCGGGCCGGTCCTCGAGAAAGAACGCCTCTTCCGAGGTAATCGCGTGCTCGCCGCCCGGGATCGTCGGTCGTTGCGGCCGGCCGCCGGTCGCGACGAGCACGGTCTCGGCGGTGACCCGCTCGCCGCCCACGTCGAGCGTGTGCGCGTCGGCGAACGTCGCGCGGCTCTCGTAGATGCGGACGTCGTTGTTGCCGAGGATGCGCCGGTAGATGCCGTTGAGCCGCTCGATCTCCTTGTTCTTGTTGGCGATCAGCGTCGGCCAGTGGAGCGCGGGCTCCGCGAAGGCGAGCCCGAACGCGGCGGCGTCCTCCGCGTCCTCCCGGTAATGCGCGCCGTAGGCGAAGAGCTTCTTGGGGATGCAGCCGACATTGACGCAGGTCCCGCCCATGAAGCGTTCCTCGGCGACGGCCACGCGCGCGCCGTAGGACGCCGACATGCGCGCCGCCCGGACCCCGCCCGAACCCGCGCCGATGACGAACAGATCGTAGTCGTAGCCTGCCATGAGCACCTCCGCCGCACGTCCGGCCTCGGCCGGTCGGCGGCAAGCCTAGGGGCTTCGGCGCGCGGTTGCTATCCTCGGGCAACGGACCCTTTGGCGGGACCGGTCCGCCGGAGAAAGGGACGGGTATGCACGGGCGCGACGTTTTCATGGAGAGCCTGCTGGCGCACGGCGTCCGGCACCTGTTCGGCAATCCGGGCACCACCGAGAGTCCGCTGATCGACAGCCTGGCCCGGTACCCGGCGCTCTCCTACGTGCTCGCGCTGCACGAAGGCATCGCCATCGGCGCCGCGAGCTACTACGCCCAGGCGAGCGGCCGAACCGGCGTGGTCAACCTCCACGTGGCGCCGGGCCTCGGCAACGCCATCGGGATGATGTACGGCGCGCTCCGGGCCAACTCGCCGATGGTGGTCACGGCGGGACAGCAGGACACCCGGCTCCGGCTCCGCGATCCGCTCCTCGGCCACGACCTGGTGGCGATGGCGGCGCCGGTGGCGAAGTGGAGCGTCCAGGCCGAGAGCGCCGACGAGATCGCCCCGATCGTGCGGCGTGCCTTCAAGACCGCCCACGACCCGCCCTCGGGTCCGGTGTTCGTGTCCCTGCCGATCGACGCGATGGAGCAGGAGACCGATATCGCCGCCGTGGGGGGGGGGGGCCGCGCCAACCCCCCCCCCCCCCCGCCCCCCCACGGCCCCCCCCGCGCCCCCCCGAAAAAAAAACACACCCCCCCCCCCCGCGAAAAAAACTAA
>JAPPIT010000011.1:0-13477 GCA_028820505.1 Defluviicoccus sp. | reverse complement strand
GGTGTGCGTGCCCCGGCCGTTCCCGGTTATGGAGCCCCCGCCGGCTGCCGCCGCCGGGGGGGGGGGGGCGCCCCCCCGCCCCCCCGCGCCGGATCCCGACGGGGTCCGCGTCGTCGTCCGGCAATTCCTCGACGCGGCGAAGCCGGCGATCGTCATCGGAGACGACGTCGCGCGGGCGGGCGCGGGGGATGCCGCGGTCAGGCTCGCGGAGGCGACCGGCGCCGGGATCTGGACCGAGCTCCTCCACCAGCACCAGCCGGTTCCGAACGCGCATCCCAACTACAGGGGCCGCCTCCCGTCCGACGCGGCGAGCATCGCGGAGAGCCTGGGCGACGCCGATCTCGTCCTGCTGGCCGGCGGACCCTTCTTCGAGGAGGTCTGGTACGCGCCCACCGGGCCGTTCCCGCCCGGCGCGACGGTCGTCCAGATCGAGGAGGCCGCGGAACGGCTCGGCCGCAATTACGGGCCGGCGACCGGCCTGATCGCCGGCCTCGGGCCCGCCCTGGAAGCGGTCTGCGCGCAGGTGCTGTCGGACCGCCCGGCGGCATTCGCGGCGGCCGCCGACAGACGCAACGAGAGTTTCGCGGCGCTGCGGGAGAAGGAACGGAAATCGCGCCGCGCACTCCTGGAGATCGGGCGGGAACGGCGGCCGATGCCGGTCGCCCTGGCGCTGGAGACGCTCGCGGCCGCGGCGCCGGAAGAGACCGCGGTCGTCGAGGAGGCGATCACCGCCGGCCGCGAGATCCCCCGCGCCTTCGACTTCCGCGGCCCCGGGGATTTCTTCACCGGGCGCGGCGGCGGAATCGGCCAGGGCGTCGCCGGCGCGCTGGGCGTCAAGCTCGCCTGTCCGGATCGGCCGGTGCTCTGCATCTCCGGCGACGGGTCCGCGATGTACTCGATCCAGGCATTGTGGACGGCGGCGCATCACGGGCTGCCGATCCTGTTCGTCATCCTCGCCAATCGCGAGTACCGGATTCTCAAGCACAATCTGGACATCTACAGGCATCGGTTCGGCGCCGCCTCCAACCGGCCCTACCGCGAGATGGACCTGATCGACCCCCCTCTGGGCTTCGTCGAAATGGCCGCCGGCATGGGCGTCGCGGGAACCCGCGTCACCGAGCCGGAAGAGCTGGAGTCGGCGGCGCGCGGCGCGTTCTCGTCCGGCGCCCCTCACCTCATCGAGGTCGCCGTCGAAGGCAAGACCTAGCGGGAAGACAGGAGAGCGGACGGCCATGGCCTTCGACGACATCAGGGACTATCTCGCCGTGCTGGAGCAGCGCGGGCTGCTGCGCCGGGTGCGGGAGACGGTCGATCCGGAATGGGAGATCGGCTGTCTGGTCAAGTGGGCGTTCCAGAGCCTGCCGGAGGACAAGCGCTTCGGCCTGTTCTTCGAGTCCGTTGCGGGCAGCCGCATCCCCGCGGTGACCGGTGCGCTCGGCGCCTCGACCGAGGCCTACGCCACCGCGCTCGGCGTCGCGCCGGAAGAGATCAACGCGAAATGGGAGCGCGCGCTTCGCAACCCGGTGCCGCCGGTGCGGACCGCGGACGCGCCCTGCCAGGAAGTCGTGCACGAGGGCGGCGCGGTCGATCTCGGCCTGCTGCCGATTCCGGTCTGGACGCCGGGCAAGGATGCCGGGCGCTACATCACCACGATCGTCGCCACCCGCGATGCCGAGACCGGGGTCCAGAACCACGGCGTCTACCGGACGCTGGTGACCGGCCGCGACCGGCTGGTGTGCAACCTCTCGCCGGGCCGTCAGGGAAGGCTCTGCTGCGAGAGTCATCACGCGCTGGGCCGGCCGGCGCCGATCGCCTTCGTCATCGGCGCCGAGCCCGCGGTCTACCTCGCGGCGGTCACCAACTTCCCCCTCGGCGTCGACGAGGCGGCGCTCGCCGGCGGGCTCAAGGAGGCGCCGGTCGAGACGGTGCGCGCTCGGACCGTCGACCTCGACGTGCCGGCGCGGGCGGAGATCGTGATCGAGGGGCTGGTCTATCCGGGCGAGACGGCGGAGGAAGGGCCGTTCGGCGAGTTCGCCGGCTATATGGGGCCGGTTTCCGACCGGCCGGTCGTGCGGGTGACCGCCATCACCCACCGCCGCGACCCGATCTATTACGGCATCGCGAGCCAGATGCCGCCGAGCGAAAGCACGCTGATGCAGAGCCTCACCAACGCCGGCGCGCTGCGCAAGGTGCTGCGCCACGACCTCGGCGAGCGCGGCGTGGAAGACGTCCATATCGACCTCACCTTCGGCGGGCTGCTGGCGCATGCGATCGTCGCGATGCGCCCGCGCGGCCCGGGCGATGCGCAGCGGATCGGGCGGATCGTCGCCGGCATCGCGCCGGTCAAGCGGATCACCGTGGTCGACCACAATGTCGACATCCGCGATCCGCTGCATCTCGACTGGGCGATGAACGCCCATTTCGACCCGGCGCGCGATACCGTCCTGATCGACAACGTGTTCGTGCCGATGTACATGGACCCGTCGGTCCGGGTGCGGGGCGGCAACACCGATCCCGGCAGCAAGATCGTCGTCGACGCGACCCGCAGCATCGACGCGGGCGAGCTGTCGCTTCCGGCGCGCCCGCTGATGGAGAAGGCGCTCGACAGCTGGCGCAATGCCGGACTTCCCGAGTTCGAGATCCCGAAGCGCCTCGCCTACCGGCTCGACGACGCGTGAGGCGGGCGCGGCCCCGCGCCGACGTCAACCCGCCCGCCGCTCCAGACGCAGCCTGAGCCCGGGCCTCTCCACCGCGATCAGCGCCCGGTCGTCGCGCTGCGCGAGCCGATCGACCAGCTCGACCACCGGGTGGCGGCCGCTCGGGTAGGGCACCGGCGGGCCTGAGCGCCGCTGCGCGTCCACCGCGTCGGCGCCGAACAGCCAGCGCAGCATCATGTCCTCGTCCGAAACGCTCGGCCCTCCGAAGCGTTCGCGCAGCTCGTCGATCGTGGGCTCGTCGCGGCGGCGGAGCTCGTCGGCACGCCTGCGGTCGAGGATGCGCGCGCGGATGTCGGGGTCCATCGCCGCGACGGCGGTCTCGCCGTGGTGGCCGAGGGCGTATTCGATCACCTGGTCGGTGACCTCGCGGTACCGCTCGCCGGCAATCACGTTGATCGCCGCCTGGCTGCCGACGAACTGCGAGAGCGGCGTCACCATGACGGGATAGCCGAGCTCGGCGCGGACGCGCACGGTCTCCTCCAGCGTGTCCGCCAGCCGGTCCTCCATCCCGACCTTGCGGAGCTGGAAGGCGAGGTTGGAGATCATCCCGCCCGGCACCTGGTGGCGGTGCTGGCCGGCATCGAAGGCGGCCGGCCGGCCGACGGGGAAACCCTCGCGGCCCGCCACCGTCTCGAAGTGCGCTCTGACGGGCTTGAGCGAGTCCAGATCGAGCTCCGGCTCGTGGCCGAGCGCGCTTGCGTGGGCGGCGATGTCGAAGGTCGACGGGTTGGACGCGCCGTCCGACAGCGGCGGCAGCGCGGTGTTGACGATCGTCATCCCGCCCGCGATGGCTTCGACGACGCAGTGCGGCCCGAGCCCGGTCGTGCAATGGGTGTGGAACTCGACAGGGGTGGGGCCCGCGTTCTCCAGCATGACCGGAACCAGCGCCCTGGTGCGCTCGGGCGTCAGCAGCCCGCCCGGGTCCTTGAAGCAGAGCCGCCAGGCGCCGAGCGAGGCGGCCTGGCGGCAGCGCTCGGCGTAATAGGCATCGGTGTGCACCGGCGAGATCGAGTAGACCAGGTTGAGGATGACGCGCAGCCCGGCCGCGTGCGCGGCGTCGACCCGGCGCTTCCAGCCGGCATATTCGTTCCACGGATCGGAGATCCGCACCTCCGCGATGCCGTTCCGCGCGGCGAGATCGAGGAACAGCGCGAACGCCTCGGGCGGCTCGTGCTCGAAAGTGTTGATGCGGCCCGCGATCAGGCGGAGCGGCGTGTTCGGGGTGCGCTCGGCCACCATGCGGATGCGCTCGAACGGATCGTCCTTCAGATCGCGCACGGCCTTCCCCATCTGGCCGTCCGACAGCACCTCGATCGCGTCGAACCCGGCCCCGTCCAGCGTTTCCGCGACGGGGAGCATCATCCCCGTGGTCATGCCCGACGCCCACAGGCTCAGATGCCCGTCGCGGATCGTGGTGTCGACGAAGCGGATCGCCGCCATCGGCTATTCTCCGTCCGGGCGGACCAGAAACAAAGGCTCGCCGTATTCGACGCCCCGGGCTTCTCCGGCGAGCGCCTCCTCGATCGTGCCGGCGAAGCCGGCGGCGACCGCGGTGAAGACCTTCATCACCTCGATCAGCCCGACGGTGGTGTCGGGCTCGACCCGGTCGCCCGGGCTCACGAAGGGCGGCGCGCCGGGCTCGGGAGCGGGGTAGAAGGTGCCCACCATCGGCGCCGGGATCGCGGCGAGCCCTTCGGGGATCTCGCGGGTCTTGCGCGGCGCGGGGCCGGGCTCCGGAGCGCGCGGCCGAGCGGGAGCCGCCGCGACCGGGGACTTGCTGACCGTGAGCTTGAGGCCGCGATACTCGATCTCGAAATAGTCGAACGCCGACTTGTCGATCAGATCGAGGATCTCGCGCACGTCCTCGTCGGTCAGCTCCATCGTCGCCGCCCTACAGCGCCTCTTCGGCGAGCACGCGGAGCGCCTGCGCGTCCGAGCGGTTGGCGATCAGGGTCGACACGTGGCCCTTCGCCGCCGCGTCCTTCCACACCGACAGGCGTTCGCAGATGCGCTCGCGCGGCCCGACGAGGGCGATGTCGTCGACGAAGGAATCGGGGATCGCGGCGGCGGCCTCCCTGCGCTTGCCGCCGAGGAACAGGTCCTGCACCTCGGCCGCCGCTTCCTCGTAGCCGAGCCGGACGGCGTAGTCGTTGTAGAAGTTCTTCGAGCGCGCGCCCATCCCGCCGACATAGAGCGCGAGGTGCTGCTTGACCTCCATGCGGCAGGCGTCGAGGTCGTCGCCGACATGGACGGGAACGAAGGGGGCGATCTCGAAGCCGGCGAGGCCCTTGCCGCCGCCCGCCGCCGCGAACCCTTCGTTCAACGGCCCCTCGAACAGGTCGAACCGCTCGGGGTTCATGAAGACGGGGAAGAACCCGTCGGCGACCTCGGCCGCGGTGCGGACGCCGGCGGGGGTGAAGGCGCCGGTGAAGATCTTCATGCCGGGCCTGGCGTGCAGGATGCTCTTGAGCGGGCGGCCGAGCCCGGTGGTGCCGGGCCCCGCGGCGGGGATGGCGTAATGCTCGCCGGCGTGCTCCAGCGGCGCCTCGCGAGCGAGGATCTTGCGGATGATCTCGATGTATTCGCGGGTCCGCGTCAGCGGCTTGCCGTAGGGGACGCCGTACCAGCCCTCGATCACCTGCGGCCCGGACGGGCCGATGCCGAGCACGAAGCGGTCGCCCGACAGCGCCTGCAGCGTCATCGCCGCCATCGCCGCCGCCGTGGGCGTGCGCGCGCCCATCTGGATGATCGCCGTCCCGACGGTGATCCGTTCGGTGTGGGCGAGCGCCCAGGCCGCCGGCGTCAGCGCGTCGGACCCGTAGGCCTCCGAGGTCCAGACGGAATCGTAGCCGAGGCTCTCGATCTCCTTGAGCTCTTCCGGCGGCACCGAGAAGCTGGAGCCCGAGTAGCCGATGGTCACGCCGATCTTCATGATGTCCCTCCGCTCGCGCCGTCGCCCGGTTGCATAGCGGCAGCAGGCGGTCGCGGGCAAGTCCGCTTCCCGTTGCGGCGCGCCCTCGCATGGGCCAAAATCGGCGCACGCAACCAGGGAGCGGATCGATGGCCAAGCTGCGCCACGTCGCCATTCAGGTGCCGGACCTCGAAAAGGCCGCGCAATTCTACGAGAGCGTGTTCGAGATGGAGCGGGTCTGCCGCGGCGACACGCCGTTCGGCAACGTGATCATGCTGTCGGACGGGGTGATGAACGTCGCGCTTCTCAACTTCCCGGAAGGGACGAAGGGAATGATCAACGGCCCCGACTGGGCCGGCATGCACCATGTCGGCTTCGTCGTGGACGACGCGGAAGCGACGGCGAAGAAGATCGAGGAGGCCGGCGGGTCCTACTACTACACGCTCGAAGGCGACTATGAGGGCCTCCAGGCGGAGGAGAAGTACAAGGACATCAACGGAGTCGTCTTCGACATCTCCGAGCATGGCTGGGCCACCGAGCCGGTCGGCAAGCTGCGCAAGGAGAAGGAGGAACGCGAGGCGAGGGCGAAGGAGACCGTCCCCGCCGAGTAGCGCGGCGCCCTCACCCGATCTCGAACACCGCGTCGATCTCCACCGCCGCGTCGAACGGCAGCGACGGCGCGCCGACCGCGAAGCGCGCGTGCTTGCCGGCCTCGCCGAAAATCTCGACGATGAGGTCGCTGGCGCCGTTGATCACCATCGGCTGGTCGGTGAAGTCGGGCGTCGCGTTGACGAAGCCGCCGAGCTTGACGCAGCGCCTCACCCGGTCGAGATCGCCGCCGCAGGCCGCCCTCAGCTGGGCCAGAATGTTGATCGCGACGATGCGGGCGCATTCCCTTCCGTCCTCGACCGTGAACGCATCGCCCAGCTTGCCGACATGGCTCAGAGAACCGTCCCGGAACGGCACCTGCCCGGCGATGAACACCAGGTTGCCGGTCACCACCCAGGGCACGTAGTTGGCCGCCGGGGCGGGCGCCTCGGGCAGCTCGATGCCGAGCTCGGCGAGGCGGGAGTCGATGACGCCGGTCATGGCAGGTCCTCCGGTGTTCGCGACGTTGAGTAGCGTCCCGGCGCGGACGCCGCAAGACCGGCCGCCGCTCAGTCCCGCCCGGCCTCGACGATCTTCTCCGCCAGCAAACCGGGGTTGGTGAAACACGCCTCGTGCCCGCCGGGCATCTGCACCAGCCGGCACAACCCGAGCCGCGCGGGGAAGCGCGGGCACCAGGCGAAGTCGCCCGGCGGCATCGCGATGTCCTCGGTGCAGTTGAGATAGGACCGCGGGATCTGCAGCTCCGGAAAGGACTTGAGCGGGACCGGGTCGGTCAGCGTCCGCAAGGGGTGCGGCGTGGTCAACGCGTAGGTTTTCTCGGCGAGCGCGAGGTCGGCGTCGTTCATGAACGCCTCGCGCCACACCGGGAAGGGAAGCTTGACCGCGCCGGGACCGTAGGCGCCCGACGCCGCGATCGAGTCCATCAGCCCCTTGTAGTGCGGCGGGCTGACGCCCTCGATCGACTCGCCGTCCTCGAGCACGAAGGCGTTCCAGTAGATCAGCCGGCGGATCCGGTCGGGCAGCTCCTCGGCCATGCGGGAGATCACCGTGCCGCCATAGGAATGGCCGAGCAGCACGAAATCGCTCAGCTCCTCGCCGCGCACATAGTCGACGGCCGACGCCACGGCATCGGCGTGCCCGACGGTACGGTCGACGTCCTCACCGGGGCCGTTGCCGGCGAGCGTCGGGGTATGGACGTCATGGCCTGCGGCGCGCAGCGGCCCCGCCACCTCTTCCCAGAGCGCGCCGTAGTGCCAGGCGCCGTGGATCAGCACGTATGTCGCCATCTTCCCCTCCTTCGAAACGGACCGCCGGGCAAAGAGAGAATTGCCGCCGGTTCTCCACCCGTTCTATCGTGGGGGCGGTGCGGCGTTCTCGGTCCATAGCGCACCGCAACGGGACTCGAGGGAACGGCCATGGCCCGCGAGGCCGGCGAGACATCCCCCGCGCGCAAGCGGCAATACGGCGTCTGGCGCACCGCCGACGTCGCCGAGCCCGAGCGTTACGCCTATTTCCGCGAGGCGGTGTGCGAGGCCTTCATGGACCTTTCGCCCGAGCACGCCCGCGCCGGCCCGTTCGACGCCACGGTCGAATCGATCCCGCTGGCCGAAGGCGCGGTCAACCGGGTCAGCGGCACGCCGCACCACGTCCGCCGCACCCGGGCGCAGATCGGCCGGTCCTCCGAGCAGTGCTATTTCCTCAACCTTCAGCTCGAATCCGAATGCACGATCGAGCAGGAGAACCGGTCGGTGCGGCTCGCGCCGGGCCAGGTGGCGCTGTTCGCGAGCGACCTGCCGTTCCGGATTTTCCACCCGCCGGACGCGGACATGAGCGTCGCCTCGTTCTGGCTGCCGCGCGACCTCGTCGAGGAGGCGCTTCCCGGGGGTTCGGCGCCGCCGATCTGCCGGGTGTCCGACCATCCCTTCCTCGGGCCGCTGATCGGCGCCGCCGCGCGGACCCTCAACCGGGGCGCTCATGCGGTCGAAGCCGGGGAGGGTGGGCTGTTGATGGAGAGCCTGATCCGGCTCTCCGCCGGGGCTTCGGCGGCGCGGCGCGACGTCGATCCGGGGAGCGCGCGACCCGCGCTGCTGGCGGCGGTGCTGGAGCATGTCGAGAGCCGGCTCGGCGATCCCGGGCTCTCGGTCGGCTCGGTCGCGGCGCGGTTCGGCATTTCGAAACGCTACCTGCACAAGCTCCTGGAACCGACCGGCGACAGCTTCTCGCGCCATGTCCTCAGGCGCCGGCTGGAGCGGGTCGCGTCGGAGCTCGCGGCGCCGGAGCGGGCGCGGACGCCGATCGCCGAGATCGCTTACCGCAACGGCTTCTCCGACCTCTCCTGGTTCAACCGCGGCTTCAAGGCGCAGTTCGGCGCGACGCCGCGGGATTTCCGCCGGACCGCGCGGTTCTGATCCCGGCCGCGGGCTCACCCGTTCGCGAGCGCCGCCGTCACGATCTTCCGGTCGGCCACCATCGACGCGGTGTCCGCGCGGTAGGCGGCCATGTAGTCGGTCTGCATGTGGTGATCGACCGCTTCCTGGTCGTCATAGACCTCGTAGAGGTGAACGACGTCGTCGGCCCCGTCCGGGACCACGATGTCGAAGCGCTGGCAGGCGGGCTCGTTCGCCAGCACGAGCTCGCGGTGGCGCTGGACGCGGGCGACGAAGGCATCGCGCCTGCCTTCCTCCATCTTCAGTTCCACGAGCAGAACGACGGCGCTCATCCGGATCTCCTTCGGTTGCGGGTCGGGGTAACGGTTTGTTCGGCGGCGATGCGCTCGCGCACCAGCGCGCGCATGGCGAGCCCCGGCGCATCGACGTTGATGTCGATCCGGTCCGCGGCGGGCGCCCGGTCGAGCGCGGCCTGCTGCGCCTCGACGATCGCCACGTCCTCCATGAAGATTTTGTAGAAGTCGCGGCGGTAGATTTCGTCCATTTCCGCGCTGCCGGTCCTGAAGAAGCGGGCATGCGCGTAGAAGAAATGGGTGGTGGTCGCGGTCTCGGGCGTCGGCGCATTGAGCGCGTGATAGGCGATGCCCTGCAGCCGGTCGCCCTCCAGCACGCCGCTGCCGACCTCGGCGCTGCCCACGTCGACGTCGATCAGGGCGGGCGGCGCCGCTTCGACGATCATCCAGCGGTCGACGTTCCCCGCGAAATCCCCGGCCATGCGGTGAAACGGCGGCGGCGCGACATCGGGCATCAGCCGGGTCATGACGACACGGTCGGCCTTGCGCTCGGTCCGCACCGGGAAATTCACCACGTTGTCGCTGCCGATGGTGTCGGGATGGACGTAGCCGACATGGCTGAGGTCGAGCAGATTGTCGCTGATGAGCTCGTAATTGGCACGCGTGTGGATCGGCCGCCCGCCGTTGCCGGGGACGACCTTCCATCCCGGGTGGTCCATGAACCACCAGTCGGGAATGGCGGTGTCGTCGGCGCGGGCCGGATCGCCCATCCAGATCCACACCCAGCCCCAGCGTTCGACGAGCGGGTAGGCCCGCACCGCCGCCCCGGGCGGAACCGCGCTCTGGCCGGGCACGTGGCGGCAGCGCCCGTCGGCGTCGAAGCGGAGCCCGTGATAGCCGCACCGGATCCCGTCGCCGACGACCTCGCCCATTGAGAGCGGCAGCTGCCGGTGGCAGCACCGGTCCTCGAGCGCGACCGGCGTCCCGTCGTCGATGCGGAACAGCACCACCGGCTCGTCCAGCAGCGTGCGGGCGAGCGGCGCATCCGTCACCTCGCCGCCCCATGCCGCGACGTACCACGCGTTGCGCAGGAACATCGGCACCTCGTTCGTCCTCCGTCGAACCCGGACTATACCCAAGCCGGCAAGCTTTTGCGGCGGCGCGGTTTCGGTGGTTTAGTGCGCCGGTTCGCCACGGAGGCACCGCGTGACCCCGCCACTGCCCGCCATGACCGATGCCGATCCCGCGCTGATCCGCCGGATCGACGCGCTCAACCGCGCCTATGCGCACGCGATCGACGAGGACGCGCTCGAGGAATGGCCGGGCTTCTTCACCGAAACCGGAATCTACCGCATCGCCACGCGGGCCAACCACGCCGCCGGCATGCCGGTCGGGCTGATGCTGTGCGAGGGGCACGGCATGATGGAGGACCGGATCAAGGCGCTGCGCGAGGCCAACGTGTTCGAGCCGCATCGCTACCGCCACCTGATCGACCCGCCGACCGTCACGACCGCCCGCCCCGGCCGCTGGACCGTCCGCACCAACTTCGCGGTCTTCCGCACCATGCAGATGGCGCAGACGGCGCTGTTCTGCACCGGTCGCTATCTCGACGTCGTGGTCGAGGCCGCCGCCGAGCTGCGCTACGCCGAACGCACGGCGGTCTGCGACTCCGAGGTGATCGACACGCTGATCGTCATCCCGCTCTGAGGGGGGCGGAGGAGCCGCCCTGCCCGACCTTCACGTACCGCGCGGGAACATGTTGCGGATTTCCGTCGCGCCCATGCTGCCGAAATCGTCCGGCACGGAGATCCGTCCGGCCAGGAAGCCGATCCGGTGCCGCGCCTCCGGCGCGTCGAGCGCGACGACCTTGACGAGCGGCTTGCCCGCGCGGGCGATGACGAACGGTTCGCCCCTGGCCGCGGCCGCGACGAGACGCGACAGGTGCGCCTTGGCCTCGCGCATGTTGACGGTGCGCATTGGGCGGATCCTCACTACGGAACCTGGTTCATTTGACTTGGTTTGATGATGCCGCCTCTTCAAGGGCGGTGCGGACGTCCTCCGGCATTCCCCTCCGGTGGTCATGCCCGGACTTGTTCCAGGCATCCACGTCTTGCGGCATCGCGGTGCGAGCCGGGAACGGGCGAGGCGGCGGAGGGACGTGGATGCCCGGAACAAGTCCGGGCATGACGGTGTGGAGCGTGGGCGACACCGCCCGGCTCCGGTCGGTAAGCCGGGGGCGCGGGCTAACCCCCGCCGAGCACCCTGAGATAGACCTCGCGGTCGATGTTGCCGCCGGAGAGGATCAGCGCGACGTTCTTCCCCCGCATCGCGTCCCGCTCCCGCATCAGCGCGGCGAGCGGGGCGGCGCCGGCGCCCTCGGCGACGTTGTGGGTGTCGGTGTAGTAGGCGCGCATCGCGTCGGCGATCTCGTCCTCGCCGACCGCGAGAACCCGCGCGGCACCGGCGTTCACGATGGCGACGGCGTCCGGGTCCGGCACCCGGCAGGCCATGCCGTCGGCCATGGTGTCGGCGGCATTGGTCGAGACCGGCCGCCCCGCCTCGAAGGAGAGCGCGTAGGCCGCCGCGCGCTCGGCGCAGACGCCGACGATCTCGGTCCGGAGCCCGAGCGCGCCGCGCGCCGCGATGACCCCGCAGATGCCGGAGCCGAGCCCGATCGGCACGTACACCGCGTCGAGGTCGGCCACGGCGCGGAACAGCTCCAGCGCGTAGGTCGCCGTCCCGTGCACCAGCGGTTCGGCGAAGGAGGGCACCATGTGGAGCCCGCGCGCCTCCGCGATCCCGTGCGCGTATTCGAGCGATTCCTGGAAATCGCCGCCATGGACGACCAGCTCCGCCCCCTGCGCTTCCATCGCGGCGTTCTTCTCGCGGCTGTTGCCGCGCGGCACGACGACGACCGCCTCCAGCCCGTGCATGCGGGCGGCGACGGCGACGCTCTGGCCGAAATTGCCCCGCGTCGCCGCGATCGCGCCCCGGACGTTCGGGCTCTCGCGGCGCAGCCGGTCCATGTAGACCAGCCCGCCCCGGAGCTTGAAGGCGCCGATGGGCGTGTGGTTCTCGTGCTTGACCCAGACCTCGGCACCGGTGCGCGCGGCCAAGAGCGGCCAGCGATGCGCGGGCGTCGGCGGCATGACGGCATGGACCGTCTCCGCCGCCGCTTCGATCGCCGCGAGGTCGGGCAGCATGGCGCGCGGTCTCCTCGGGGGCCGGGGCGCGCAGAATGGCGGCGGGCGCGGCGGCGGACAAGGGCGGCGAGCCCTCGCACCCGGTTTCAGACGCCCCGCGCCCGCCTGTGCCGCCACGCCCTCGGATCGATGTTGCGAGCATGCGCCCACATGCCGCGCCGGGCACGGCGCGCCTCGCGCTCGACATGCCGGTAGCGCTCGCTGTAGGCGGCGATCGCGTGGCCTTCCCGGACCAGCCATTCGCCGATGTCGCACCCGTCGCAGGTCACGACGCCGATCGCGCGGCCGAACCGGTCGTATTCCTCGACCTCAACCCGGACGCGCCTGCCGCCGATCTTGCGGATCAGCGCGCTCTTCACCTGCTTGCCGTGGGCGAACCAGCGGCCGTCCCCATGCCTCGCCGGCTGATCCCATTCCGGCGCGTCGATCCCGGCGATCCGTATCTCCTGTCCGGAAACCCGGATGCCGTCCCCGTCGGTGACATACGCCTTGCCGGAGATCGTGCGGGCGGGGCGGCGGCGGCCGGACTCGCGCCGGGAACGCGGAGCGCGCACCTTGTCGCGCGGAGCTCGGCGGCGGCGTCTCCGGAACAGCCCGTTGGAGAGAAACAGAACCGCCGCCAAGGCGGCGAGGGCAATGACTTCCAGACTTTCCATTCCGGCCTTCTATGAATTGGGAACTATACCGGTCTCGATATCCATAGATATCGGCCACGGCAAGACCGCCGTCCCGGACTTGTTCCGGGGTGGAATCGGAAGGGAGAAAAAATCGTCTTCTTTCGGGATGTTGGAAAATAATTTATCCTTTTAACGAATTTCCGGCTTGACCCGGGACGCGAATCGCACCATATCTCCCACAGTCGGGAAGTGGGGGCGCCGGAGGAGATGCCGGCGCCCCTTTTCGTTGCCGGATGCGGTCGTCGCCTGGTGCGGGCCGCCGACGGCGCTCCTCGCGACGGAGGGGTTCCGGGACGAGCATCGCTGCGGCATGTCGAATATGCCGACCCGCAGGTGCCGCGCGCGCGGTCGGCATTTGCCGACGGCAATGTCGACAGGCGGGTGGAGTCGGCAAATGTCGACATTCCCGCTCGGCATTCGACGGACGCGAATGTCGAGTCGGTAGCGATTTGTCTACCCGATGCCCATGTCGACGGCGGGCCGCGGATCGGGACACCGGTCGCGGCCCGACCGTACGCGTCGCTCTTGCCCCCTACCGTCATGCCCGGACTCGTTCCGGGCATCCACGTCTTGCGGCATCGCGGTGCGAGCCGGGCGCGGGCGAGGCGGCGGACCCACGTGGATGCCCGGACCTGATCCCATAAGCGTTAACTTGTTTTCCCACGCCATGTCTCGGGACG
>JAPPIT010000120.1 GCA_028820505.1 Defluviicoccus sp. | reverse complement strand
TGGTCGAGGCGCTGATGGCCGATACCGGCGAGCGGCCGACGGCGTGGGAGGCGGCAGGGGGGCGGATCGAGGCGGACCCCGAGGCTCTGGCCCGCGCGCTGAAGGAGAAGGCGCCGGTCTGGGCGCCGCGCGAGGAATGGACGGCGCTGGAGGCGCGGGCGCGGGCAGACGGCACGGTGCTGTTCCTGGTCGAGGGCTACGGGGACCTGATCGAACGGACGCGGCTTCTGGCCCGGACCCCCGACCTCCCGGCGCCGGTCCGGGAGATCGCCGACGGGCTGCTCGCCTACGACCGCGCCTGCCGGGAAGAGGGCAGGGCGGCCGACGAGCTCCTCGGCCTGATCGCCGAGCATGCGGAGCGGCGGCGCGATCTGGACGCGGCGGCGGTGGACCGTCCGGTGGCCGGGCTGGCGGAATACGGGGCGTGGCGCGGTATGGCGGACGGGCTGGCGGCGAACGGTCCAGCCGTGCTGGCGCACCCGGCGATACGCTCCGCCACGGCCGCGGCCCGGATCGCCCCCCGGCTGGAGCGTCTGTCCGGCCTGCTCGACCTCGACGACGCGGTGCTCGCGTTCGAAACGCTGCGCGCCGAGGTGGCGGCGCGGGCGAAAGAGGCGGGGACGATCCCGTTCCACGTCGAGGGCCACGGAGAGCTCGTCGGCCAGGCCCGCACACTCGCCGAACGCCCCCTCCTGCCGGCCTGGCTCCGGCCGGTTGTCGACGCGACGGTCGCCGATGCGGAGACGCGCGAGGGCCTGTGCGCCGGCATCCGGGCTCTCCACGCCGGCACCGCCGCCCTTCTTGAGGAGCGCCGCGCGCTGGAGGCGGCGGCCGGCCTCGATCCCCCTTCCACCCTCCACGCCCATGCCGGCTGGCGGGAGCGGTGCGAGCAAGCCGAGCGAAGCTGGCGGGCCATGCGGGACGATCCCGAGACCTGGAAGCCCCATCTGGATGCGCTGAAGGAAGAGGCGGCGGCGATCGGGACGGCGATCGACCGGTTCGTTGCGCTCCGGGACCATGACACCGCCTGGGCGAACCTCTCCGAAACCCGCAAGGCCATCCTGGAGGAGGCCGGAAGGCGGGACTGCCTGCCGTTCGATCTGGAGGGCTGGGACTCACTGGTCGGCAAGGCCCATGCGATTGCGGACACCCCGGACGTTCCGAACGGCGCGAAGCAGGCGGCGGAGCGGGTGCTCGACGAGGACGGCTTCTTCCGCGAGGCGCGCGCTGAGATCGGCGGGTTCCTCGACGGCGCGGCACGCCACGGCGCGTTCTGGGAGTCGCTGCGGCAGGAAGCCGATCGGCGCGCGGGCGCGGCGATTGCCATGATCGACCTTCCCGCCTACCGGCCCCTCGCCGCGGCCGAGCTGGCGCTGCGGAGGACCGGACAGGCGATCCTGGACGACGAGGCGCGGTACGGCCCGCACCTCCACCGGATGCCGGAAGGCCGCGAGACCGTCGCCCGGGCGCTCGCCCGGCTCGATACGCACGCCGTCTGCGACCGGTGCTCCGAGGCGTTGATCGAGCTTGCCCAAGCCGAGCTGGACGCGGTCGGGCGGGGCGTCGCGCTGTCCCGCGACGGGGGATGCCGGAAGGCGCAGCAGGACGTCCGCCGGCTCGCCAGACGGGACGAGCTGGACGAGGCGATGCGGGACCGGCTGGCGGCCGAGCTGGCGGCCCAGGCCGACCGCGCGGGGGTGTGGCTGGAACTCCTCCAACTCGCGCGCGAGATGGAGGCGCTGGCCCGGGAATACGAAGCGGTGTGCGCGGAAGCCGCCGGCCAGGACGTCCCACGCCCGCTGCTTCCGGAATGGCGCGGCTGGGAGGAGCGCGCCCGGACGTTCGTCCACGACGCAACCTGGGCGCTTCGCGATGCCGACCTGCTGGAGGGCTGGGAGGAGCTGACCGACCTGCCCGCCCGGGTCGGAGAAGAGCTCGAACGCGTGGAGGAGCGCATCCGCCTTCCGGCCCACGAGGAGGCCCGGCTCGAGCGCATGCTGGAGGCCGAGACGGCGCGGCTCCGCGACCCCGATGCCGGGCATGAATACGAACACGACTGGTGGGGCCAGGAACCGCTGGCGGCGGGTGACCGGCTCGAGCTGTCGCAACGGCGGGACGGGCCCGGCCGCGAGGCGGTGGTTATCTGGCCGGGCGTTGAGGGCGGCCGCGCGCGGGACGCCAAGGTGGCGCTCGAATGGGCCGGGGCGGAGGGCTCGGCGGAGTGGGTCGCCGCCCGCGAGCTCGCCGGCTCGGGCGTCCGGCGGGCGTCGTGGATAGACGAGCGGCTGCGGGAAGCGGCGCTGGCGCGCGGGGCGGCGGCGGAGTCGCCCCATCTTCCGCACGACTGCCGCAACGGCCTCGCCACGGGCGACCGCGTCCGCTGGACCGAGATCGTCCCGCCCCGCGCCGCGCGGGAGGGCGCCCCGGCCGGAATGGGCCGGGCGATGGCGGTTACGGTGGAAGCGGAGCTGGTCGAACGGAGCATCGGCCCCAGGGAAGAGGAGGACCGCTGCAGGCTCCGCCAGACCTGGCGCTCGGACGGCGCCGCGGTCCGCCAGGTCGACGTCTCGTTCGGCCTGCTGATGGCCGGCGGCGCGATGTGCGCGTTCGGCGGCGACAGGGAGAAGCGCGAACGCGAGCTGCGCGAGCAGGAAGAAAAGCGGCGGATCGAGCGGGAGCGGGCGCTGGAACGGGAGCAGGCGGAGCGGCAGCGGTTCCTGGCCATGCGCCAGAGCATGCGTCTGCGCTAGGCGCCGGAGCGGAACCGTGACCCTGGAGATCGTCCGGAAATACACCCTGGAGCCGGCCGGGCCGCTTTCCGCGATCGCGGCGGACGCGCTGCGCGCGGTGCGGCTCGGCGAGGCCGACGCGGCGGCGCGGGAGATCTACCGCCGGACGGCCGGCTGGCTCCGCGAGAAGGACCGCTGGCTGCTGTGCGACTGCCGGGACGGGGCGGTGATCGCGTTCCGCCTGCACGGGTCGGGGGCGGTCTCCGCAGTCAACCTGCCCGAGGCCGACGTTCCGCACGCGCCGGGCTGCCCGTTCGGGTTGCGCGAAGCGGGGGAGGACCCCGACGTTCTGGTGGGCGACCTGTTCCTGCCCGACGGCGAGCCGGGGAAGCCGGGCGAGGGGCCGGGCGACGGCGTGGAGCGGCCGTGGACCGGCGGGCGGCCGACCGGTCTCGCGCAGGTGCTGAAGACGCTGATGCAGGCGGCCGGGCTCAACCGGTTCGACGGGGCCGACGATCCGGCCGCGCCGGAAGACTGGCTCGAGGCCTTGCGGCGCGTCGCCGGGGAGATGCGGGTGGCCGGGCGCGTGACGATGTCGGACATCCTGTTCACCGATCCCGCGAAATGGGCCGTCGAAGGGACGCCGGAACGGCTGGACGAGACGGCCCGCGCCTGGCCGGGGCGCGGGCGGCCGTTCGCCCTGCTCTCCTGGCTCGCCCATGACGTGGCCACGCACGGGATCAACCGGAACCATCCCGAGGCGGGCCGGGTCGAGGTGCGGTCCAGGGTGCCGAGGCCGATCGTCGGCCGCAGCCGCATCGACGGAGCCTTCCTCTTTCTCGGCCTGGTGGCGCGCGGCATGGACGGCGGGGGTTGGGCCTGCCGCGCCGCCGCGGTGCAGCCCATCCTCTCGGCGACAATCCCGATGCCGGTGGATTCGGGTTACGAGCGGCGCGCGCTCGACAAGCTGCGCGGCGCGGCCGCCGGCCTCGCGCGAGACGCGGCGCTCGCCGGCGCGCTCGGCGGCCCCGCCCGGGTCGCGCTCGAGAAGCCGCTGTTCCCGTTCGTCGTGCGCGGCGGCCCGTGCCTGCCCGACGCGCTCCTCACCGTCACCCGTCCCGGCGGGCGGGGTCGCGTGTCCGCCGGGCCGGACGGATCGCTGCCTGAAGGCCCGTTCGAAGACCGCGACACGGCGCGATACGTCATCGAGGTCATGGGGTTCGCCGATGACGCATACGAGCGCAGGAAGGAGAACACCCACGCCCGGATGCGGCGCATCGGGCGCGTCATCCGCATGGAGGGGAAGCAGTTCGACAGCTCCTGGAACGGCCTCGATACGCAGACCCGAAGGATCGCCAGGCGCATCGGGAAGGATGTCGTCGGGCGATGGAAACAGGCGTGAGCGACAGGGCCGAGCGCTTCCAACAAAAAGTGTCCGGCTGGTCGGCTGACTCCTCGGGCAGCCGATGGGATTTCGCGTCTCGATTTCGTATCCTAGGGCAGGACTTGGAATGATCGATGAACGCCGTTGAGATCGAGGAAGCGGTATCCGCTCTGGCCGAACTGCCCTTCGACGCCGGAGAGTTTCCGTTCGCCTTTCTTCAGGCCTTTGCCAACAAGGCCACGACGATCAGGCGACTGCGCTCGGGGGCCTCGAACAGTTCCGACCTCGGCGGGGTGCTCCAGCGCAGCAACATCCATATCAAGGTTTGCCCTGAAGGCGAGGCGCTGCCGACCTTGGCGGCGCTCAAGGCCAGCCCGGCGACCGCTCGCGCCAAAGCAAGGTTCGTGCTGGCGACCGATGGCCGGGAATTCCACGCGGAGGATCTGAGCAGCGGCGATGTCGTCGTCTGCGACTACCCCGACTTCCCCGAGCATTTCGGCTTCTTCCTGCCGCTCGCCGGCATCACGACGGTCAGGCAGATCCGCGAGAGCGCCTTCGACATCAAGGCGACCGGGCGCCTCAACCGGCTCTATGTGGAGTTGCTGAAAGAGAACCCCGGCTGGGGCGCTGCCGACCGGCGGCACGAAATGAACCACTTCATGGCGCGGCTGATCTTCTGCTTCTTCGGCGAAGACACTCAGATATTCACGGGTCAGGACCTGTTCACCGGCACAATCGAACGGATGAGCGCCCGGGATAGTTCGAACACCCATGAGGTGATCGGCGAGATCTTCCGCGCGATGAACACGGAAGCCCGTGTCCGGCAGGACGCCGGCGTTCCTCGCTGGGCGGATGCCTTCCCGTATGTGAACGGCGGGCTCTTCGCCGATTCGACGGGCGTTCCCTGTTTCAGCCGCATCGCGCGCTCCTATCTTCTCCATATCGGGCATCTCGACTGGAGGAAGATCAACCCGGATATCTTCGGCTCGATGATTCAGGCGGTCGCGGACGACGAGGAGCGCGGCTCGCTCGGCATGCACTACACCAGCGTGCCGAATATTCTGAAGGTGCTCAATCCTCTATTCCTCAACGATCTTCGCGAAAAGTTGGACGACGCGGGTACCAACTCCCGCAAGCTCCTGAACCTTCGCAATCGCCTGGCTCGCATCCGGGTCTTCGATCCGGCCTGCGGTTCCGGTAATTTTCTGGTCATCGCGTACAAGGAGCTTCGAGACATCGAGGCGGAGATCAACAGGAGGAGGGGTGAGAGAGATCGTCGGACTGGCATCCACCTGACCAATTTCCGAGGAATCGAGTTGCGGGATTTTCCTGCCGAGATCGCCCGGCTCTCCCTCATCATCGCAGAATATCAGTGCGACGTGCTGTATCGCGGACAACAGGAAGCACTCGCGGAGGTTCTGCCGCTCGACAAGGAAAACTGGATTACCTGCGGCAATGCACTGCGGATGGATTGGCTGAGCCTTTGTCCACCGACAGGCAAAGCTGTAAAACTGGTTGGAGAGGACCTGTTTCGGACACCGCTAGATCAAGCACAGATCGACTTCGAGAACGAAGGTGGGGAAACCTATATTTGCGGAAACCCACCCTATTTGGGTAATAAGCTGCAATCCGAAGACCAGAAAGATGACCTCCGTGTCGTGTTCGACGGCAGGATCGATGGGTGGAAATCTCTTGATTATGTCGCCGCTTGGCTAATGAAGTCTGCGGACTACGGCACGAAAACCAATTCAGCCGCCGCGTTTGTGACAACAAATTCTTTATGTCAAGGACAACAAGTACCGATTCTCTGGCCTACCCTTTTCAAGACAGGTCATGAAATTAGCTTTGCACATACTTCCTTCAAGTGGGCAAACTTGGCTAGTCACAATGCTGGAGTTATCGTCATTGTAGTCGGAATATCAAACAAATTGGGTGACCGGAAACGCCTCTACTCGCTCGACTCCGACGGCTCGGTTCTCGAAAAGGTGTGTAACAACATCAACCCTTACCTTGTTGAGGGACCAAATTTGGTCGTGAACAGTAGACGCTCGCCACCGACAGGCTCCGCGCTTATGCTGTTCGGCAATATGCCTCGCGATGGAGGCCATTTGATTGTCTCTCATGAGGAAAAGTCTCGAGTTGGACTGAGCGATCCAATCTTTCAAAGGTACCTCCGTCCATTCCTTGGCTCTGAGGATTTTATCCGAGGCAAGAACCGATACTGCCTTTGGATAGAGCACGAGCAGTATGATGCGTCCTTACGGTCACCTTTAGTCGCGCGGCGATTGGAAGCGGTTAAGAAAATGCGCTTGGCGAGCAAAGCCAATTCTACGCGCAACTACGCGAATGAGCCTTATCGTTTTGTACAAATCCAGGGCACCGCGAGGCACAGCACACTTATTGTCCCGCGCGTGAGTTCAGAGCGCCGGTCCTATCTTCCGGTGGGCTTGCTAGATAAGAACACGGTGATCGCTGACAGCGCTTTTGCTCTCTATGATGCGCAGCTCTGGAATTTGGCCATCATCGCTTCTCGCTTGCATCTAGTTTGGATCGCTGCCGTGTGCGGCAAACTAAAAACAGACTACCGGTACTCAAACACATTGGGTTGGAATACATTTCCAGCGGCAAAAATCATGGACAAAAACAAGTCTGACTTGACGGACTCTGCCATTCAAATCCTGTTGTCGAGAGAGCATTATTTCCCCGCGACAATAGGGGAAATGTATGATCCGAACCGAATGGAACGGGAATTTCCTCTCCTGCAGCAGGCGCATGAACGAAACGATGAGATAGTTGAGCGCATTTATATCGGCCGAAAATTCAAGAACGATACCGAACGTCTCGAGAAGCTCTTCGCGCTATATGCGCTAGGGCAGAAGGGCGCCCCGGCCAATGAATCAGAAGTATGCAGTGCACGGAGTCGATCATGAAGCCGGTCGATTTCGTCGCCCAACCAGCGTCACGAACAACCCTCGACGTTATAGAGACCATCGCAAAAGGCGGCGACTTAACTAGCTTGGACATCGCAGCCGCGTATATCACATTGAGCGGAGTGCATGATATGCTGAAAAGAACAGATTTCGCTGTCGGTAAGAATTGGAACGGCATCAAAAAGCGATGGATCACCTCTTTCGACTATTGCCGCACTCAACCTTTGGCTCTTGACACTTTGCTGTCTCTTCCCGCCTCCTCGGTGCGTATCCATGATGCACAATTCTGCCTAGAGCATGGCGGGACGCCCAAGATACCTTTTCATCCAAAGGCTTTTTTGTTCCGTGGTCAAGACCATGATTTCGCTCTTGCGGGCTCCGGGAATCTATCCCGTTCCGGTTTGTCCAAGGGCGTGGAAGTCGGATTGGCCCTTGCGGTGGAACGTAAGAAACCGATCGAACCGAGTGCCGCGGCAACCATTAAGGCACTAAGGAAATGGTATACTAGAGTTTGGAAAGCCGCGACTCCCTTGGACCCATCTTTGCTGAATAAGTACACCAAGGTATTCGAAAGCGTACCCAATCTCTCTCATCCCACCGCCACTGAAGACGACTTGGCCAGTGACGAAATCACGTCTGGAGCCCTTAGCGGCAAGGATTTGCAAAAGCTGAGGGTATGCTCCAACTTTTGGATTGAAGCCGGAAAGATCACTAAGAATAGAGGCGCAAAACTTCCTGGGAATCAGCTTATGATGAAACGATTGTCTCGAGTATTTTTTGGATTTGATCCAGTTGCAGTTTCCAAGAACACCACGCTTGGTAGTGTTAATATCAAATTCAACGGAGGACAAACCCACCCATATACACTTTCGTACAGTGACAATAAGATGGATAAACTCAATCTTCCCAAGCCTGGCACTATTGGACCAACGGCGTATGACAATCAATATTTGTTGTTCAGCCAAAATTCCTTGCACTTGTTCAGCTTGACGATCGGGACAAAGGCGGAAAAGGCAGGTTGGTTAAAGAAAAGTCGGGCTATCAACGCAGACTTTAAAATGAAGGGTGGGCGGGAGTGGGGTGTGTTCTGATGCGCCTTTCGGGTAATGATAGCCTAATAACAACCATCCCTTCCCTCACTGTCACCTACGCCCCGAGCCGCAGACCGACGGATCTGAATGAATTCGGCATGCGGCCGATGCAGGAGAGGGCGTGGGAGAAGCGCGGCGAGCAGTATCTGCTTATCAAGTCGCCTCCGGCCTCGGGCAAAAGCCGGGCGCTGATGTTCATCGCGCTCGACAAGCTGCACAACCAGGGCATTGCTCAGGCGATCATCGTCGTGCCCGAGCGGACCATCGGCGCGAGCTTTGAGAACGCCCGGCTGAGCGAGTCCGGGTTCTGGGCCGACTGGACGGTCGATCCGAAATGGAACCTCTGCAACGCGCCGGGCGCCGACGGCGGCAAGGTCAACGCGGTAAAGGCGTTCCTCGACGGCGACGACCGTGTCTTGGTCTGCACCCACGCCACCTTCCGCTTCGCCATGGACCGGTTCGGTGCGGAGGCGTTCGACGGCCGGCTGATCGCTGTCGACGAGTTCCACCACGTCTCGGCCAATCCCGACAACCGGCTGGGCGAGCATGTCGGGCAGCTGATGTCCCGCGACCGGACGCATATCGTGGCCATGACGGGCTCCTATTTCCGGGGCGATGCCGAGCCCGTTCTGATGCCGCAGGACGAGGCGCGCTTCGAAACCGTCACCTTCACCTACTACGAGCAGCTCAACGGCTATGAGCATCTGAAGAGGCTCGACATCGGCTACTACTTCTATACCGGCAACTATGCCGACAGCATCGTCCGAGTGCTCGATCCGGGCGAGAAGACCATCGTCCACATTCCCAACGTCAACTCGCGCGAGAGCACGAAGGACAAGATCAAGGAGGTGGAGCACATCCTCGGGGAGCTGGGCGAATGGCAGGGCGCCGACCCTCTGACCGGATTCCAACTGGTCGCGACGCCCGAAGGACGCGTGCTGCGCATCGCCGATCTGGTCGACGACGAGCCGGCCCGGCGGGATCGCGTCGCGGCGGCGCTCCGGGATCCGGCGCAGAAGGACAACCGCGACCATGTGGACATCATCGTCGCGCTCGGCATGGCCAAGGAGGGGTTCGACTGGATCTGGTGCGATCACGCGCTGACGGTTGGCTACCGTTCCAGCCTGACCGAGATCGTGCAGATCATCGGGCGCGCGACTCGCGATGCGCCCGGTAAGCCCCGCGCCCGCTTCACCAACCTGATCGCCGAGCCGGACGCTTCGGAAGATGCGGTGGCCGAGGCGGTGAACGACACGCTGAAGGCCATAGCGGCGAGCCTGCTGATGGAGCAGGTGTTGGCGCCGCGGTTCAACTTCACGCCGAAGACGCCGGAAAGCCGCCCGGCGGACGGTGTCGATTACGGCGAGAACGGCTACGATCCGAACGCTTGCAATGTCGGCTTCGACGATCGGACGGGCCAGTTCCATGTCGAGATCAAGGGCCTTGCCATGCCGGCGAGCAAGGAGGCGGAGCGTGTCTGCCGGGAAGACCTGAACGAGGTGATCGCCGCGTTCGCGCAGGACAGAGTGGCCGTCGAGCGCGGACTCTTCGACTCGGAGCTTGTGCCCGAGGAGCTGACACAAGTCCGGATGGGCAAGATCGTCAAGGAGAGGTATCCCGAATTCAGCGAGGAAGACCGGGAGGCCGTGCGCCAGCATGCCGTCGCCGCCTTGAACCTCACCCGCAAGGCGAAGGAGGCGACGCCCGATGAAGCGGATGACGATAGCGGCAGGAACACGGCGCTGATCGACGGCGTCCGCAAGTTTGCGATGGACGTGCGCGATCTCGACATCGACCTGATCGACAGGATCAATCCCTTTCTGGAGGCCTACGCAATCCTCGCAAAGGCGATGAGCGAGGAAAGCCTCAAACAGATCGCCTCGGTCATCACGGCGAAGAAGGTCCAGCTCACGCCGGAGGAGGCGCGCGACCTTGCACGGCGCGCGCTCAGGTTCAAGCAGGAGCGCGGGCGCCTGCCATCCTTGACCTCGGCCGATCCCTGGGAGCGGCGCATGGCGGAAGGGGTCGCCTTCCTGGCCCGGATGAAGGCGCAGGCGGCCGATGAATAGGAAGTTCACCGAA
>JAPPIT010000004.1 GCA_028820505.1 Defluviicoccus sp. | reverse complement strand
GATCGCCGGGCTCGAGCGTCATGTAGCGCGAGATATAGGCGACGATCTCCTCCACGCGATTGGTGTAATGACGGGTGTTGTCCTCCGCGAACACCTCCCCGCCGACCGAGCAGGCGACGTCGAGGTCGTGCGGGTCCGGCACCTCGTCGCGCGTCGCCAGCCACGGCCCGGCGGGGCCGAAGGAGTCCGCGCCCTTGTAGCGCGCGGTATAGGACAGGTGCTGCTCGCGCCGCTCCACCTCTTCCGGGTTGTCGGGCTTCGGATAAAGCGCGTAGTAGTGCACCCGGTCCTCCGCCCGCATGTCGTTGCCGGTCACGTCGTTGACGATGGTGTAGCCATAGACATGGTCCATCGCCGACACCGGGTCGACATTTCTCGCGACGCGGGAAATGACGACCCCGAGCTCCGGCTCCGGGTGAAATCCCATATATTGCGGCCGGGCGACGATCGGCTGCCGGTGCCCGACCAGGCAGGTGCTGGGTTTCAGGAAGAACATCGGATGGTCGGGCGAGGAGATCTTGCGCGAATCCGACGCCGAGTTGTTGAGCGCCACCCCGCAGATCTTTCCCGGCCGCGGGATCGGCGGGAGCCATACGATTTCCGCCATGGGGATGCGCGTGACGTCCGCGCCCGCTGAAGCGGCCTCCAGCAGTCCGGACGCGGCCCCGCGCGCCGCTTCGCCGCCGGAAATCAGATCGAGCATCGTCGGGTAGTCCCACGCCCGGCCCAGCGCATCGGCGGAATCGCGGAAATCGATCAGGTGATCGTCGTCGATCCTCGCGCCGATACGTTCGGTCTGGTGAACGCGAAAGCTCGCGAGATACATCGGCTGCCTCCACGCATCCGGAAGCCAATTCGGATCATGGAAAGAGGCGCGAAACTTTCATTTCCCCAACACATAGATCAATAGGATGGAAGGAATATCGTTTATGGAAATATTCCATATTGGACGAACGGTTCCGGCGGCGCGCCTCTTCCCGCCACATCTCGTCCTGACTCTCCGCGACCGGGGACGCGCCCTCCGAAGCGAATCGCGTCCACGGCGAAGCCTAGCGCAGGATGTCGGCGGCAACGGAAATGAGGCGCTCCCTCAGCCAGCGATGGGCGGGCTCGGCATTCGTCCGCTGCGTCCATGACAGATAGAAATCGAGGCCCGTCTCTGCGAAGGGAAACCGAAACTGGATGAACCGCGCACCCATGACCGGGGCGAGAAGCGAGGGCGCGGTGGCGATCAGATCGGTCCCCTTCAGCATGGACGGCAGATCGCTCGTGCTGGCGCAATTGATGCGCCCGATGGCCGCGGCCTCCGGTCCGACCGCCCTCAGGAAAGCGGGCTCGAACTGATTGCCGTAAGTGACGATCAGATGGTCGGACGCCAGCCACTCCGCGCGCGTGATCTCCCCCCGCCCACCGCGCGCCTCGGCGTCGGCAAAGCACGCGTAGCGGTCACGCGCCAGCAGGTGCTGGAATATCTTGCTGTCGGGAACCGGAATCGGCGACAGCAGCATGTCGCACTCGCCCGCGACCAACTGCCGGTAGCCGGCCGCGCCGCCGCCCGAGGGAACGATGTCGAGCGAAATTCCGGGCGCTTCCCGGCGGAGCGATCGAAGCAGCGGCGCCAGGAAGATCGCCCGTTCCAGGTAGTTGGACGACACGGTGAAGCGGCGCCGGCTCTCGTCTGGCACGAACTCCCTGTCCGCAACGGCGTGGTCGATCGTCTCGATGGCGCTTCCCAGGCTGCTGACGAGACGTTCGCAGGTCTCGGTCGGCTGAAGCCCTCGCCCCGTGCGAACGAACAAAGGATCCGAAAACGATGTCCTCAGCTTGCCGAGGGTGTAGCTGACAGAGGACTGATCCTGCCCCAGCAATTCCGCGGTGCGCGAGACCGAGCCGGTGCGGTAGATCAACAGGAAGATCCTGAGTGCCTTTACGCTCAGATCGTCGATATCGTTGGCGTCCATGTCCCGGCTTCTCCTCGCTGGATCTCGGCGCCGCGGCGATAGTGGAGCGTCGCGCCACCGGCGGGAATGGAGAAAGATCCGCATACGCCTGGCGCAGGCCGACACGACGCGCCGCCCCCGCTTTCCGGCACTCTACGATACATGTCGATCGCGGGGCCGGCTCTCTCGACGGCCATGCGGGTTCGGCGTCGGTTGAACAGAGCCGGCAGGAGGACGCCCCGCCAGCCTCCGGTCGATTCCTTGGGCCGCCGCTCAAGGCCCGGTGTGCCCGCCCGGACAGGGACGTCAAGCATGCGTGGGCGCGCCGGTCTGTCGTGCGGCTCGCGGCCCGGGACGCGGCGTCGGTCGCCGGAACCGATGTTCGCCTTGGAGGTTGTCCGACAGGCGGTCCGGTTTCTCCCACGAGGTCACCCAATGTCGGCGGCCCTGCTCTCTTGGCTTCGACGGTCCACCTCGGCATTCGCGCCGGTCTGGCTGTTGCGAATTCAGTGTCCGGATCGCTTTCAAATTGCAGTGAGAATTTCGGACGACACGCCGGCGTGGGGCACGAGTTCGCCGCCGTCAGCATCCCGGTTCTTCCAGCGCCTTCCGTAGATCCTCGAGCGTCTCATAGAGGGCGGCCAGACGTTGCTTGCCGAACGCCTCTTCGATGGCGTGGTACTCGGCCTCGGAGAAGGGCGCCCGCCGCTCCAGCAGCGCACGCCCCGCCGGCGCGATCGCGACCATGGTCCGGCGCCGGTCCGACGGGACCCGGCAGCGCGTGACATGGCCGGCCGCTTCGAGACGCTTGAGGATGCGGCTGAGACTGGGGTTCAGCAGGCAGCACAGCCCGGCGAGTTCGCCTGTCTCCACCTTGCCGCGGCCGTAGAGCGCGCGCAGCACCCGCCAGTGCTGCTCGGTGACGCCGAACGCGCGGAGCGACGGCCGGAAGCGGTCCATCACCGCTTCGCGCGTCGTGAGCAGGGCCATGGGCAGGGAACGCGAGAAATCCCTCATCGGGGGCTGGGGAGGATTGCCGCGGTTCATCGGCGAACCCGCGCGGCGGGGCGGAAATCGTCCGCTCCCCCGCCCCAAGGCAGGCCGATGACCGACGCTCCGACCTCTGCGACATCCACCGGCATCAGTCGCCCCGCCGGGTCGAACGGGGCATGCGCGCCGGGTCTTCGGGTGCTTCCTCCTTCCGCGATGTCGCGCTTCGCGCGGCGCAAGCGGTTCCGGACCCGGCCTTCGTCAAGGCGTAGCCGGTAGGCGAGGCGCTCGTCCTTCGGAATCCGTCATCTTCACGCAGGCCGAACAGTTTCAACGGGGTCTTCTCCGAACCCGGCAGCATGCACGCGGCACATGCAAACCGGACATCCGATTGACTATCGGGCGGTCGATATTAGATAACATGTTAAAGATTAAGGGGCTGCCGGTCAATCGGCGCCACCCCGCCGATCCGGGACTTCCGCATGGCCCGTCGCAAGGTCGAAAATTGCCGTGTCCGAGACCGGGCGCCGGACGCGCCAATCCGGTCCGACTGGTGGCCGACAGGGTTTGCCGTCGCCGTCGGCATCTGTCCGCCTCCCGGAATTTTCCGACGGGCCTCGCCACGGGGCTGCCGCGGCGATGCTGACGAGCGCCCGGATCCGGGCATCGAGGCGGACGTCCTCCAAGGATATGCGCATGCGCCGACACGCGCCGTGGAGGCTGGCGGATGACGGACATTCTCAACGACCACCTGAAGAAGGTGGCGCCGCTCCGCGAACGCATCCGCGGCGATACCCTGCCGCATTTCATTGGCGGCGAACCCGATCCGGGATCGTCCGGCCTGACATTCGAGAACCTCTCTCCGGTCGACAATTCCAAGCTTTGCGATGTCGCGCGCGGCCAGGCGGCGGAGATCGGCAAGGCGGCCTCTGCGGCCGAGGCGGCGTTCGCCGACTGGCGCAGGGCTTCCGGCAAGACACGCCGGCAGATCCTGCACCGGATCGCCGATCTGATCCTGTCGCGCCGCGAGGAGATCGCCCTTCTCGAATGCCTCGATACCGGCCAGACGATCCGCTTCATGAAGGCGGCAGCCGAACGGTCGGCGGAGAATTACCGTTTTTTCGCCGACCGCGCGTCCGAGGCGGCCGACGGGCTGGCGCTTCCGGCAGAAGCGCATCTGAACTACACCACCCGCCTCCCCATCGGCCCGGTCGGCGTGATCACGCCCTGGAACACGCCCTTCATGCTCTCGACCTGGAAGATCGCGCCGGCGCTTGCGGCCGGTTGTACCGTCGTCCACAAACCTGCCGAATGGAGCCCGCTGACTGCCATGATCTTGGCCGAGATCGGCCAGGAAGCCGGCCTGCCAGCGGGCGCGCACAATCTGGTGCACGGGCTGGGCGAGGAGGCCGGCGTCGCGCTCACGGAGCACGAAGCGATCAAGGCCATCGCTTTCGTCGGGGAATCGGCGACCGGCTCGAAGATCATGGCCCAGGGCGCGCCGACCCTGAAGCGGGTGCATTTCGAGCTCGGCGGCAAGAACCCGGTCATCGTGTTCGAGGACGCCGATCTGGACCGCGCCCTCGATGCGGCCGTGTTCATGATCTATTCGCTGAACGGCGAGCGCTGCACCTCGTCGAGCCGGCTGCTCGTTCAGCGTGGCATCCACGACGACTTCGTGGAACGCCTGGCGGCGCGGGTACGCAATATCCGGGTCGGCCACCCGCTGGACCCGCGCACCGAGATCGGACCGCTGATCCATCCGGCCCATTTCGAGAAGGTGTTGGGCTACATGGACGTGGCGAAGGCGGAGGGTGCCACCGTGGCCGCCGGCGGCGCGCGCTCGGCCTACTCGGGCGACGGCAACTTCGTCAGCGCCACCCTGTTCACCGGCGTCCGAACCGACATGCGCATCGCCCAGGAGGAGATCTTCGGTCCCGTGCTGAGCGTGATTCCCTTCGAGGACGAGGAGGAGGCCGTCCGCATCGGCAACGACGTGCGCTATGGCCTAGCCGGCTATCTGTGGACCCGCGACGTCGCCCGCGCCCACCGCGTCGCCCAGGCGCTCGACGCAGGCATGATCTGGATCAACTCCCAGAATGTCAGGCATCTGCCATCGCCCTTCGGAGGCACCAAGGCGAGCGGTATCGGACGGGATGGCGGCGACTACAGCTTCGACTTCTACATGGAAACCAAGAACATCTGCGTCGCCCTGGGCGATCACGGCATCCCGCGGCTTGGAGCTTGAGGCCGTGCGGCTCTATCCTGTTCAGAAGCCGCTCTACCGGCTCAACCGCGACCGGCGGGTGCGCGAGCGCTTCGAAGCCGACCCGCAGAGCGTGTTGCGGGAATTCGAGCTGACGGACGAGGAGCCGGACGCCATTCGAAGACCCGATATCGGCGTCCCGTTCGTGCTCGGGGTCAACAGCCAGCTCCTCATGCATCACGCGGCGATGCCCGGGTATCGCTGGGCGGACTATATCCGGTCCATGCGCGACGGCGTCGCCGAACACGGCAAGGTGCTTCGAGGCCTGTCGGCCATGCTGGAGGAATTTCGCGATGCCGCTGGTCTTTGCCGGTGTATGCAGCCACGCCCCCGGAATCACCGGGCGGGCGCATCTGGCCGATTCGGCGATTCGCGACGAACTCTACAGCCAATTCGAAAGGCTGCGCGGGGCGCTGCAAGCGAGTCGGCCCGACGCCCTGATCGTCGTCGGTGCCGAACACTTCGCCAACTTCTTCTTCGACAACATGCCGGCTTATTGCATCGGCATGGCGGAGTTCTACGAGGGTCCGATCGAAGACGAGGAATGGCTGCGCATAGAGCGCCAGCGTATCCCTGGCGCGCCGGACCTGTCGAGGCGGCTGATCGCCCGGATCATGGACGATTGCGACGTCGCCTACGCGCAGGAATGGAAGTTCGACCATGGCATCTCGGTGCCGCTGCATTTCCTGACGCCGCGCTACGACCTGCCGGTGGTTCCGGTCAACATCAACTGCCAGGAACCGCCGCTGACCCCGCTGCACCGGACCTGGGCGTTCGGTCGCGCGCTGCGGAAGGCCTGCGACGCCGCGCCGGAGCGCATCGCGCTGGTCGGAACCGGCGGTATCTCCCACTGGCCCTGCACGCCGGAGAGCGGCAGGATCAACGAGGCGTGGGACCGGGATTTCCTGGAGAAGCTGATCGCCAACCGCAGGGACGATCTGGTCGCCTACACCGACGAGGAGGTGTATCGCGAGGCCGGCCACGGCGGTTTCGAAATCCGCACTTTCATCGCGGTCGCCGCGGCAACCGAAAGCGCCACCGGCGAGTTGTGGTTCTATGCGCCGATTCCGATCTTCGCAGTCGGGTGCACGGTCGCCCTCATGGGCGTTCGGTGAGGAACCGGGTGGGGACGGTTCGTTAACCCTGAACGATCCGGCCAGCCGACCGCCGCATATCACCGAATAAGGGCGGCCGCTTCCCGTGAGGCTGGCGGCCCGGTTCCGCATGCTCGAGGATCGGTGGGACGGCCACCCCTGCCCCCGGAGCGAGGACGATGGCGAGGCCTTCGAAGCACTCTGGGCGATGCCGCGGGTGGACAAGCAGACGTCATTCACCGCCTGCGTCGCGCGCACGGTGAAATTCCATCTCGCCTTCGAAACTGGGCACGCCCGGCCCGGCGGTCGAAGCCATCTTCGCCGGGCCCGGCGTCGTTTCGTGCGGCACGTGCGCCCGGCTGCGGCCATACTTTCGTCGCGCTTCGCCGAGGCGCGCATCGTTTCGCTCGCGTTACCTCGAAGCTCTCCCAGGCGCCTGCGCGTGCGAAATCGGAGAACGCGACTCCGGCCGAGGCGATGGAGACCGCTTTCGCGTTGGGCGACACGCTGGCGGGCCTCGGCGCGCGGATGAGCGCCGCGATGCTCCAACCGCGGCAAGGCAGAACATCCCCGCAAGCCGGTCATGACCGCGGCTGGAAACTATCCGACGCCCGGGATCCGCTCGACCGCGCGGTGCATTGTCGGACCGCCGTTAACAAACATCGGACAGTCCGGTTCGAGCCAGAGTTCGCGCGCCTGCCACCTCGCTCACCTCGCGGACGCTGCGGCCCGTGTTGTCGATTGGCGGCTTCACCTTCCCCCGTCTAGCGATGTACCGGGGCTTCCGGTCGGCGGCGGGCGGGGATAGGCTGGCGGGAGGGGGAGCGCCGGACATGTCGGAGCGCGACTACCAGCTGTTGGTCATCGGATCCGGACCCGCCGGCCATCGGGCGGCAATACAGGCGGCGAAGCTCGGCAAGAAAACCGCCGTCGTGGAACGTCAAGCGGTCGTCGGGGGCACCTGCATCAACACCGGCACGATCCCGAGCAAGACGCTCCGGGAGGCGGTGCTGCATCTCTCCGGCTACCGGGAGCGCAATATCTACGGTGCCTCCTATCGGGTGAAGAAGGACATTTCGATGGCGGACCTGCTGGTCCGCACCGACAATGTCATCGCCCACGAGCTCGACGTGAACCGCCATCAGCTGCTGCGCAACCAGGTCGAACTGCTGCAGGCGGAAGCGGCCTTCGTCGATCCGCACAGGCTGCGCCTCGCCGGCCTCGACGGGCGGGGAACCTGGGAAGTCACCGCCGACCGGATCGTCATCGCCGTTGGCACGACGACGACGCGCGGGAACCATGTCGATTTCGACGGTCAGCGGATATTCACCAGCGACGAGATCCTGAGCCTGAAGCATCTTCCGCGTTCGCTCGTCGTCATCGGCGCGGGCGTCATCGGCCTCGAATACGCGACCATCTTCGCGGCGCTCGGGGTCAGGGTCACCGTCGTCGACAGGCGGCCGCGCCTGCTGAGCTTCATCGACTTCGAGATCATCGATACGCTGGTCTACCAGATGCGGCAGAACCGCATGACGCTGCGCCTGGGCGAAGAAGTCAGCAGCCTCGAGCGGCTGGACGGCAACCAGGGCGAGAAGGTTCGGGTGCATCTTGCCAGCGGCAAGCAGATCCAGGCCGATTCCGCCCTTTACAGCATCGGCCGGACCGGCGCCACGAAGACGCTCGATTTGAGTGCGGCCGGGCTGAAGGCGACCGATCGCGGCTTGATCGCCGTCAACGAGTCCTTTCAGACCGAGGTTCCGCACATCTACGCGGTCGGCGACGTGATCGGCTTCCCGAGCCTGGCCTCCACGTCGATGGAGCAGGGCCGCATCGCCTCCTGCCACGCCTTCGGCGCGCCGGCCGAAAGCACCCCCGACCTGCTGCCCTACGGCATCTACACGATCCCGGAGATCTCCATCGTCGGGCGCAGCGAGGAGGAGCTGACCGATGCGGGCGTTCCCTACGAGGTCGGCAGGGCCGCCTACAACGAGATTTCCCGCGGCCAGATCCTCGGCGACTCCGAGGGTATTCTGAAGCTGATCTTTCACCTCGAGAGCCGCGAGCTGCTGGGCGTCGCAATACTCGGCGAGGGCGCGACGGAGCTGATCCATATCGGTCAGGCGGTGCTGACGCACGGCGGCAAGATCGACTACTTTGTGGATACGGTGTTCAACTTTCCGACACTGGCGGAGTGCTACAAGACCGCCGCCTTCGACGGAATCAATCGTCTCGACTGAACGATAGTGGCAGACCATCCGAGATCGGATAGGTCACGCGAAAGACAGCGGTGGTCCTTGAGGAGGCCTTGGTCCACGCGATAGTGCCAGGTGAGCGAGTTCACAATTGTTCAAGAGGTGTTTTCACGTTGCTCGATGGACTCATCGGCTGCCGTGGAGAGAGAGTCGGCGGCGTGGCGCAACACCCGGTGATTTCGCATCGCGGCGGGGGCGTCCGTATCCCGGCGTTCTCCGGAGATGCGGCAGGATTGCGCATCGCTTTGAACCGCCCCGCAGATCCAGACACGGTCGCTAATCCATCCGGCTCCAACCGTCGAAATTGCGTGCTTGAAAGCCCGCCGCCGCGTTGCGTTCCAGTCCGATCGTGTGACTTTCATTGCAGTCAGGATTGGTCCCGCGTCATTGTCTCAGTTGTTTGTGACGCAAGGCTTTCAATTCCCCGGTGTCGGCATCCAGTTCCCACGATCCGGTCTCTTTCAATAACGGGGAGTATTCGCCGAAGGCGAAACGCAGCGGCAGGGCGTTCGCAACGCGAATTACCTGCTCTGCGTGAAACCGGATCAGGCGCTGTGCGCCGCGGAAGCCATCGACCTCCGCGCCGCTCCAGACGATTTCGGCGTCGCCCGTCAGATAGACGAGGTCGCCGCTCTCGAAATCGATGAACAGAAATCCCGCCTTCGGGTTGAGGAGAATGTTGCCGACCGTATTGAAATGGTTGTTGCCGGAAAAATCGGGGAACGCGAAAGTCCGGCGATCCTCGATCCTGACGAAGCCGGGCTTGCCGCCACGATGGGAAACATCGGCGCCCTGGGCATCCGGCTCGTTCTCGTCGAGATGGGCCGAGGCGACGAACAGCGTGTCCGTCCGCTCGACAATGCGACAGACGTCATCGTCGAACCGGTCCGACCGGAATACCTCCCGTTCGCGTCGCGGGCCGTCGATGTCCGGCCCGAGCTCGACGCTGCGCGTCTGGATGTACTGGGTGCAGTTGCCGAAGGTTCGGTTGACGGCGATCGTGAAACCGTCCCCGCGTACCGACGCGACCCGTCCGGTCATACGGTTGCGGCGCCGGGTATGGGGCTCGATCCCCAGCAGCCCGATATGCACCCCGCCCTTGAGCGTCCCGCGCAACGGATCGCCGTGGAGCGGCGGCGCGCCGATATCGAGGGTTCGCGGATCGGGCGAGGTTATGAATCCGGGACGCCCGGGCACGATCGAGGCCCAGGGCCATCCTTCGCCATCCACCGTACCGACCAGCACGAACGGCAGCGCGCCGTAGAAGTCCCGGTGCTGGTCCGGCATATGATCGCGGACGGACCGCCGGCTCAATCTCTCTACCCTGTCGCGGACGTCCATCCGTTCCTGCGCCATGCGCTCTCCCCGGTGAAAGGGAGACGCGGGTCTGGTATCGGGCTGAGTCATCATTCGTTTCCTCGATCCGGAATCCTCAGCCGCTCGCGGCAATGAGTTCCATCCGGACCCCGCCGGGGATCGCAAACATCATGTGCCGCGCCGGGCCGTCGCCAAGCGTTTCCGGCGCGAACTCGATGGTCACGCCCTCGGCGCCCTTGAGCCTCTCGTGGAGCGCATCGAGCGCATCGCCGTCGACGCGGAGCGCGAAATGGTGAAGGCCGATGACGTTCCTGCGGTCGAACCGGACCGCCGTCGCCGGATCCGCCGCCTGCCAAAGGGTGAGCATGACGATGCCGTCCGACACGAAGATCGCCGGATAGCGCGGGCGTTCGGCAAACTGGCGGAAACCGAGCACATCGACGAAGAAATCGCGGGCTTTCTTCACGTCCGGAACCGTCAGGCCGATGTGATGGACTCCCTGCGTCTTCGGCGCGTCCGGCATCGTGTTCTCCCTTGACCGAAGCGTATCCCCGATTCGTACCCGCAACCCTGCAATGTCCGCGAATGGATCGATTCCAATCTGACGCTCGATGCAGGAAATACAATGCCCGGGCTCGGTGGTGGAACCCTCCGGAGCGGTCGAAGGCTTTCTCTTCGGCCTCCATGAAATCGCGCCCCGGGTTCCTTTGGGCGATCCCGGCGACCTGCGAACGCACCGGCGCACAGGATACCGCCGCCTCCGCATCGCATCCGGCCAGGGCCCAGATCCAACGAATTCAACGCTCACGGGTCCCGGAGCGGGTATCGGGATCGAATCGCGCCAGGAGTATACCGGTCGCGATCGCGATGTCGGAGGTCGCGAACGGCGCGGGCGCGAAGCTCTCCGTCGCATCATGCAGCACGCCCGCGAAGGCGGGTCCGATCCTCCAGCCCGCGGCGAAAGCGGTCGCCGCCGCTGCGATGTCGCGGACGGCAGCGGAGGCGCGCGCGATACGGCGCCTCTCGTCGCACCCGGCCATGGCGATGACCCTGAAGGTGCCGCCGGCCCTGGAGCTGGCGCGCCAGTCCTCGAATCTGCACACCGCCATCGCGAGTTGCCGGGATCTGTAAGCATGCGGTATCGCGCCCCTCTGCGCACACGATCTCCCGCGCGTTCGGGTTCACCGACGGCCGGAACGGCATTTCCGCGACGCTGCTGTCGACCCGCTGCCCCGCTACCGAGCAGTATTCCTCCGGCAGCCGGACCTTCGCTTCCGTCCCCAGAGCCGCGACGGCGCAGGGGAGGTGACCCATGGGGATGTTGCGCCCGCCCGGCGGGCGGCGCTGCGTCCTCTTGCAGGGGCAAGGCGGCAGCTTAAGACGCGTTTCGCTCGGTCCCGCGTCTACGAGGAACATCGCCGATATTCGCCGGCAATGCCTCGCACTCCGGACGACGTCGAACGAAACGCCAGGGCGGGAGCGGCTGGCCCCAACGGTGCGGGATTTCGTCGCGGGCGCGTGGAAGGTTGCTCGCTTCGACCGCCACAAGCCCTCGACCAAGCGCAGCAGCCGAATCGTGCTTGCGAGCCGGAGTCTGCCCGCCTTCGGCGCGAAGCCGCTCGATCGCATCGCACCGACGGCGGTCAGATCCCGGTTCGACGCATTCAGCCGGACGGCCCCGGGCGGTGCCAGTCGCACGCCCGATCCGTTCCGGCAGATCATGAATTTCGCGATCGCCTGAGGCTATATCGACAGGAACCCGACGCGGGGCGTGAAGAGAAACCGGCGGCCGACGTGCACGCGCTTCCTGTCGCGCGAGGAGATCGGGCGCCTTCACAAGGCCCTGGACGAGGCCACCGGAGAGGACAGTCGACAGCAGGCCGACCTCCAGCCGGGCCAGCGCGTGCTCGTCCGCGCGGAGACCGTGCCGCGCGGGCTCCAGGCGACCGCCATTGAGGCGGCCTGAGGCGCCGGGACAAGACAGGGCCGCGAGCTGTACGGACGTCCGGAGGCCGGCAACGCATCCGCCCTCGACCTGTGGTTCTCGACCCCCTCCTCCGCCGGCACGGCGTCGACGAACAATTCGTCACCCGGGTCGTCCCCATTTTCGGTTTTTCGCGCGACATCCAGCGGCGTTTCGGGGCCGTCGTCCCGGTCGGCGGTCTCCGCCAGGGTCTCGAAGGGCATGCGGGAGAAGTCGAAGCGATGCAGGCACATCGGCCCCTCTCCTCGAATTTGCGCATCGCCAGCGACGGGGGCGTCGGCTCGGGGACGAGGTCGCCGGTCCCGGTCCGCTCGATGGGTTGGCCGCGCTCGACGGCGGCGTTGGCGCAGGTGTCGAGGTGCGTGGCGCTACCGGCCGGGTTTCCGTCGTGCAAGAGGTCCAGCGGCCGGCCGCTTGGCATGCCCGGGTCGTTGGGCATCACGGCCTTCCTGGCTACGAAGCGCATGGACCCGTGAGCTTGGCCAGCCAAGTGGACGGTACGATCCTTGTCGACTAGGCACCCGATGGGTGGACACCCGACGTCCCCGTACCACGGAAATCGGGGTCTGCGTCCTGACATCCATGGCCGCGCCTGAATCCAGTGTCGATTATCAGGGGCGACGTTCTCCGCTGTTGCGCGTCCGGGGGTCAGGCCCGTCTTCGCCGGCGAACGCGGAGCCGGCCAGCACCGTCGCCACGCCCGGCGCGCTAGCCGCGCCGCTCGAACGCCATTCGCCGAAGCGTCCCGTGCGCACCCGTCCGCTCCTTTCGCGGATATTGCCGTATCGCTAACCGGATTGCCGCACCTCCCGAGCACTCAATTCCCCCTCCGCTCTCCGACGCCTCCGAATTGCCGCCGCCCTTCCCGCCCCAGATCCGGCGAATCGGCGCCTGCCACGCCCGCGTCGGAAAGCGACGTCAAAGGCACGGCAGCCCCTGGGCAACCCCCTGGAACGACACGATTTGAACACTCTGTTTCCGCGAACGTTTCCTCTAGTGTGTCGATAGGACGCAATTTCCGCATCGGGGCAGGTGGATTGTGTCGGCCGGCGTCGTGCCGGGGGTCGCCGCGATGCGATGCGGTCGAACCGGCCTGTATGGGCAAACCGTCTATGGAAGGCGAGGCGCATGGCGCGCTGCGACGGACCCCATGCCCCAAGTGGGAGCTCTTGGATCGCAGAAAATGAGTACTTTTCGGTGCCAATTGACATTCCGAGACCGTTCCAGAGGCATTCCCGGCGCAGCGGTCGACGCCGAAACCTCCATCTCGAACGCCCCCGCGGCGATTCCTCCTGTGCGCGCCCACCCTTCTTCTTGCGGCACCTCTTATCGCACAGTCGGTCGCCGCGCGCTGGCGACGCGCTCAAGCGGGACGAAAGCGGCAAGGCGCCCCTGGCCGGGTTGGAAGAGCGCATCTCGGAAGCCCGGCCGGCGAACGCCGTATGGCAAGTCCCGGAACAGCGTGTCGCCCGGGCATCGAAGCATGAGTGCAAGTTGGCGACAACACCGCTTCGGATCATTCAGCCCATGGCGTCGCGCGCGAGATTCGCGGCTCGAGGAACGGCGTAGACGTTAGAACCGATGAGGTCGAAATCATGCAGCTCACCCGATACAGCGACTATTCGGTGCGTGCCCTGATCTATCTCGGTCTCAATCGGCATCGGCGCTGCACCGCCCAAGAAATCGCCGACGCCTACGGTATCTCGCAGAGTCATCTGATGAAGTCGATCCATCGGCTCGGCCAGAAAGGGTTCATCGCAACCACCAGGGGGAAGAACGGAGGCCTGGAACTCGCGATGCCGGCGAGCCAGATCAACCTGGGCGAGGTGTTCAGGACGACGGAAAGAAACTTCAAACTCGCCGAATGCTTCGCGGGGGAGAAAGAGAATTCTTGCGCGATAGCGGGACCGTGCGTTCTGACGCACGTTCTGGAAATGGCGCTACAGGCCTTTCTGGATGTCCTCGACCGGCATACGCTTCAAGATCTCCTGGCGTCGGCCAATGCGTTGACGGCTGTATTCGAGGCGGGCGAAAAGCGTGATCGTGTCGAAGCCGGCTCCGACCGTCGCGACTGACATGCCGGCGGTCAATGTCGTCAGCCGATTGGTCAGCCCTGGCCCGACCTGCGCCGTCCCCGCGGAGCCTGACCGGATTCCGCCCGGGACGATCACGCGGCGGGGCCTCCTGTCGAGCGAACCGGGTTCGAACCGATTTCGGGAACGGATCCGAGATGTGCCGAGGGACATGCTGGATCGCCATGTCCGGCACCCGGCATCCGTCGCGCGAACAGCGGATGCGAGAGGCCGAATTACGGCAAGCCTCGATCGGACGCGGAGGAATCGGAACGATTCCTCGCCTGGATCGAAACTGCCGGCGGCGGGCGGTGACGGGCTGCGCGTCGCAAATCTGCTCGGCGCCGACGATGGCAACCCCCCATCCGGTTTCCCTGCCGGGAGATCTGCCACCGCAAGCACGCGTCGTTGCATGGTGTCCGGGGTGTCCGGGGTGTTGGCGAGGCTCGTTCGTCGGGTGAAACGGGAGCCCTCGATGACGGTGTCGCGCGGCCCCGGCGACAATGGGTTTCCGGCGAGGATCGACCCGGAGCCGGGCCAGCCGCCTGGAACTGCCCTTGCCAGGGCGCTGCCCGGCGGCGAGAGAGTCACGGCGCTTGCCGAGGGGCCGCGGGAGGTGCTTCGGTATCCCGGCGGTGCGCCGCGACGGACAACGCCCGGCGGGGACGCCGGCCCAGCCGCTTCTGATAGTCGTGCGACCGCCAATCCGCGCGGAACAGCCACTGCTCTTCCGGTTGCTGCTCGGCGAGCGCCCGATCGATTTCCACCTCGTCGAAGCCGCTGCGCCGAGCCATGGCGTATTGATCCGCGAGGATGCGGCCTGCCGCCCGGAGCCGGCCCCGGTAGCCGAGCAGGCGCAGATGGCGGGCGAGCGAGAACCCCCGGCCGTCCGTGTGCGACGGAAAGGCGATGCGGATCAGGGCGATGCGCCCGAAGGCGGGCGCGATGTCCTCTGCCTGCGCGGTGTTCTCGAGATCGAGCGCGGCCGCGCTCGACAGCGCCGGAAAGGGGTCCGCACCGGTCCACCGGATGAATTCGCCCTGCCAGTCATCGTCCTCGAACCCGGTGTCGCGGACGAGAATCCTGGCGCTTTCGAGCGCGTTGCCGGCACTCGCACGGGTTTGCGCGGGACGTGCCGGTGCGGGCGCGGCGCGTTGCGCCTCGGGGTTCGCTTCGCCGCTTCCCATTTCTAGCTCCCGGCGGTTGAGGCGGAGTCGGGATAGAGCGCCGCCTTGAAGGGCTGCATGCCGACACGCCGGTAGGTCGCGAGAAACGCCTCGTCGTCGTCCGACCTGAGCTCGAGGTAGGTGTCGATCAGCCGGTCCACGGCGGGTACGACGTCTTCCGCGGGAAAAGCCGGGCCCGTGCGTTCGCCCAGCGCGGCGGTGTCCGTGCCGTCTCCGCCGAGAGTGATCTGGTAGTTCTCCACACCGGCGCGATCAAGGCCGAGGATGCCGATATGCCCGACATGGTGGTGTCCGCACGCGTTGACGCAGCCGGATATCCTGATCTTGAGGTCGCCGACCTCGCGCTCGTCCCCGCGTTCCTTCATTCGCCTGGCGATGCCCTGGGCGATCGGGATGGATCGGGCGGTGGCCAGGTTGCAGTAATCCAGGCCGGGGCAGGCGATGATGTCGGATGCCAGCCCGACATTGGCGGTCGCGAGCCCCGCCTCGCGCAGCGCCGCGTGGACCGCCGGCACATCGCGCCTGTGCACATGGGGCAGAACGCAGTTCTGCTCGTGGCTGATCCGGATCTCGTCGTGCCCGTAGCGCTCCGCCAGATCGGCGATGACGCGCATCTGGTCCGCGGTCGCATCGCCGGGCGTCGCGCCGTGGGCCTTGAGCGAGACGGTGACGATCGCGTAATCGGGATTGCGGTGCGGGTGCAGATTGGTGTCGACGAATGAGCGGAACACCGGATCGCGCGCGAGCGCCGCATCGAAGCCTCCGGTCGGCGCCTGGACGTATGCCGGCGCCGCGAACATCGCGCGGATGCGCTCAAGCAGCGCCCGGTCCGCACCGCCGAATGCCTTCCGCTGAAGCCGGAAGCGTTCCTCGACGCGATCCCGGAAGGCTTCGATCCCGTGCTCGCCGACCGTGAACTTGATGCGCGCCTTGAACTTGTTGTCGCGGCGCCCGATGGCGTTGTAGACCTGCAGGACGGATTCGACATAGGGAAGCAGGTCCGCCTCGGGCAGGCATTTGCGGATGACCGATCCGATCACCGGGGTGCGCCCGAGCCCGCCGCCGACCGCGACCTCGTATCCGAGCTCGCCGTCCGCGATGCGGACGATACGGATGCCGATGTCGTGCGCGCGGGTGACGGCGCGGTCGACCGGGGAGCCGCTCACCGCGATCTTGAACTTCCTCGGCAGGAACGCGAATTCCGGGTGATCCGTCGACCATTGCCGGAGCAGCTCGGCGGTCGGGCGGGGATCGGCGATCTCGTCGGCGGCCGCGCCGGCGAAGTGATCCGCGGTGACGTTGCGGACACAGTTCCCCGATGTCTGGATCGCGTGCATCTCCACGTCCGCCAGCGCGTCGAGGATGTCCGGCACGTCCTTCAGCCTGGGCCAGTTGAACTGGACGTTCTGCCGGGTGGTGAAGTGCCCGTAGCCCTTGTCCCAGCGCTCCGCGATATGGGCGAGCCGGCGCATCTGGCGGCTGTCGAGCGTTCCGTAGGGGATGGCCACGCGAAGCATGTAGGCATGCAGCTGCAGATAGAGGCCGTTCATCAGCCGCAGCGGCTTGAACTCCTCCTCGGTCAGGGAGCCGTCGATCCGCCGTTCCACCTGCTGGCGGAACTGCGCCACCCGGTTGCGCACGAAGTCCCGGTCGAAACTGTCGTATCGGTACACGCGTCAACTCCCCGCCTGCTTGCCGTGGTCGTAGTTGGAGGGCCCGGTCGCGCGTAGAGCCTCGCGGACATGGACCGCCTTCGGCCTTCCATCGCTTGCGGGCACGGCCTCCGCCAGATAGGGATCGACGATGGCGTCCTCCCGCGCCGCCGCCGCGAGGCGGCGGTTCGCCTCTGCCTCGTCCTCGAGGAGCCGGGCGGCGCCGGGGCGCCGTGTCCAGGCGCCGTCCGGATCGAGATAGACCACCGCGCCATCGAAGAGGTCGTTGGCGGTCAGAACGCAGGGCCGGAACGCGCGCGCCATCAGACGGCCTCCAGCCGCGGCGCGAGCCCCGACCCTGCTTTCTCGATGCTTCCACGCGGCGGAATGCCGAGCATCAGCAACACCGCACCCGGAAATACCGCTTGCTCCAGCGCTTCGGGCAGCCCGAGCAGGGTCGTCGCGACGATGCGCCGGTCCGTGCGGGAGGCGTTCTCGACGATCGTGACCGGCGTCGACGGCGCGGCGCCGCGCATCAGCAGACGTCCCCGCAGAAAGGACGCCGCGCGCTTTGCCATGTAGATCGCGGCCGCCGCTCCCGGCCGGGCAAGCGCGGCCCAATCCTGCTCCGCGAAGCCGTCGACGTCGTGCCCGGTAAGTATCCGAAGCTCCGAGTTCCGGCCGCGGCGCGTAAGCGACGCCCCCATGTCCGCCGCGGCGGCGGAGGCGGCCGTAATGCCGGGAACCACCTCCCAGGGAATGCCTTCGGCCTCCAGCGCGTCGATCTCTTCGTCCAGCCTGCCGAACACCGCGGGATCGCCCGACTTGAGGCGGACGACGTGGCGACCGGCGCGGGCCTCGCGAACCATCAGCGCGTTGATCGAGTCCTGCGGCCATGACGGGCCGTATCCCGTCTTGCCGGCAGAGACCCGCTCGGCTTCGCGCCGCGCGAGCTCGAGCACCGGTGCCGACACCAGCCGGTCGTGTACCACCACATCCGCCTCGTGCAGGCGGTTGCGGGCCTTGAGCGTGAGCAGCTCCGGATCGCCCGGCCCCGCGCCCACTAAGGAAACCAGGCCGGCAGGGCGCGATGCGGTTCGGGCCTCTTCGAGCAGCGAGCGGAGCGCCTCGCGCGCACCGTCTTCGCCGTCGCGGGCGAATCCTCGGGGACCGCTCTTGAAGAAATATTCGGACCAGAGCGCCCGTCTCATCCGGGCGGAGGGCCGGTGTTCGCATCGGCTCCGGAACGCCTGTCCGATGCGGGCGAGCGGCCCCAGGGACACCGGCATCCGGGCCTCGAACGCCGCCTTGAGGTTGCGGGCCAGCACCGGGGCCGTCCCTTCGGTTCCTATGGCCACCGTCACCGGATCGCGGTCCACGATCGCAGGCGTGATGAAGTCGCTGGCTTCGAGACTGTCGACGACGTTGACCGGAATCCCTCGCCGCCGGCCCAGCGCGGCGGCGCGCGCATCCTCCGTGGGATCGCCGCTCGCGCAATAGAGGAGCGCCGCGCCGTCGAGATCGGCTCCTTGCACGGGGCGTCCGTCGTGCCGCAACGCGCCTGCACGGTGCCACGAGAGAATGTTCGGATCCGGGTCGGGGCCGAAAACGGTGATCGCGGCGTCCGTCTTGAGCAGCAGGCGCAGCTTCGCCGTCGCGGCCTGCCCGGCGCCGGACACCACGACGCTCCGGCTAGAAAGGCGAAGGAAGATCGGAAAATGCCGCATGGCGACCACCTGCTGACCATTGCGCTTGGCGTGGCCGTAACGTACTAATTTTCTACGCACTGAGTAGTAGACTGGAAAAATAAGGACAACTACTGGTGTTATGGCCGACTTTTGGAAAATCCTTCCGGTTCCTGGAGGAGAACGAAATGGCTGTCCAACTCGACGGGGTCGACCGGAAAATCCTCGCGGCGATGCAGGCGGACGCTTCGCGCTCCCTCGACGACATCGCGGAGATCGCCGGCGCGTCCAGGACGCCCGTGTGGCACAGAATTCGAAAGCTCCGAAACGCCGGGGTCATCCGACAGGACACGGTTCTCCTCGACCCCGACAAGCTGGGGCTGGAGGCGTGCTTCTTCGTGCTCATCCGGACCTCCGAGCACCAGAAGGACTGGCAGGACCGGTTTCTGGAGGCGCTTAGGGGACGCCCGGAGGTGATGGAGGCCCACCGCCTGGCGGGCGACGTGGACTACATCCTGAAGGTCCGCGTTCCGAACGCCCGGGCCTATGACGATTTCTACCAGGCGCTGATTTCGCAGGTGAAGATCTTCAATATGACCTCCCTGCTCTCCATGGAGGAGATCAAGTCGACGACCGAACTGCCTCTCTGAGCGCAGGTCGCTGGCAAACCTCTGTCCGACGAAGGATCAATCGGTTCACGGTACCTCGTCCCGCGATCCCACCGGGACCGAGACACGAGCCGAATCGGTACGCAACTGTATCTGGATCTGGCGGGTGTGGGCGACCGGCGGGACAATCGGTGAATCCCTCTTCCCCATTGCCGGAAATGCGGTGTTCATGGAAAATATCCGTCTGACGGCGACAATCTCGGGGTTGGAGCACGGCGAGGCGCCGTCGCGGAAGCACGCGCGCCACCGGTAGCGGGGTGACATGGCCGTCGGCCGGAACGTCAACCGCGATTTCCAACTGAACGGCCGTTGTTTCATCTGCGGCGGGACGGCGGAGGTCAATCCCGACAGGGATCACGCGACCGGCTACAGGTGCGGCGAATGCGGGTTCTTCGACCTGGTGGAGAAGGACCGGAAGCTTTTCGAGGCGTGGTTCACGAACGCCGACCGACTCGCGCGACTGCAAATGGCGGTGAAGTTCAAGTGGTTCACGCGGGAGGCCTACGACATGCGCGTGTTCCTCGACGCGGAATGGCTGAGAAAGCTCACCTTGACTCTCGATCCATAGGGAGCGAGCGGCATCGCGGATCCGGGATCGCCTCGATCAATGCTCGCAGTAAGGGAATAGAAATTGCCAACCCCGCCCGCGGAACGCGAGGGCCATGCCGGCCATCGTGGCGGGGAAAGCGCCCGCGCGAAGTCGCATCATCCGTCGAGGGAGGCCCGCGCTTCCGCCTCGCTCTCGTGAATGGGCAGGAACTTGTCCAGACCGCTGATCCTGAACAACGTGCGAATCGGTTCCGACAGCCCGCATAGCACGAGCCCGCCGTCCCGGTCCCCCAGGGACTTGGCCGTTACCACCACAGCGTCCAGCCCCGCGCTGTTGATGTAGGCCAGTTCCCGGAAGTTCACGATCACCGCGCGGTCGGTCGGCGCGACGGCATCCCGCAGCGCTTCTGCGAACGCGGGCGCGTTGGACCCGTCGATCCGTCCCGCCACGCCCACTGACAGGACGTCTTCATGCCGTTCGGTCGTCAATTCCATCATACTGCCGTCCCCCCCCCCCAACGCCCGCGTCGACGCGATGCGTCCAATCCGCCCCTTCGCGATCCCGCACGGTTTCGGTCCCCACGCGTCCCTCCGGCGCCTAGCTGGCGATTCCGCCGCTCTGAGTGTGCTTGGTCAGCGTGACGATGTTGCGGTCCTCGCCGCGGCGATAGGCGAACCCGTCCATCATCTCCCGGACGAAGTGCACCCCCAACCCCCCGATCGGCCGCGCTTCGATGGGCGCACCAATATCGGGATGGGGAACCGTGGTGGGATCGTAAGGCTCGGCTTCGTCCTCGAGTTCGACTTGCAGAACGCCGCCATCCAGTCGAACCGTCATCGCGATGCGGTGGCTGCCGCCGTTCGGGTAACCGTACCGGATCGTGTTGGTGAGCAATTCGTCGACCGACAGGTTGACGGCGAACGCGATGTCGGGCGACAGGCCGTGCGTGGCGCAGAACCGGTCGACCTGAGCCGCCGCGACGGCGAGCTCCGCAAGATCGTTGCGCAGCGAGAGTTCGAGAATGGCGATGTTCAGGGTCCCTTCTTCGGAATCGCGCCGGGGGGGCAACCGGCCAAGAGCTCCGGGCCGGCGTCGATCCGGCCTTTCGCCGTTCCCGAGAGTCCATGTCCCTTCAGTGTTCCGTTTCCGGCGGACGCGTCAAGCCGAACGCGAACGCTAGGGGCGGTGTCCGGCATTGGCGTGCTCCGGCAAGCGGTTGAAATTGAGTCGCTTCGAGATTGACAGTCGGAGTCCTCGCAAAATTGCGGTGAACGCGACCTTCGTGTCTTGATGGATTTTCCTCGATCCCGGTCCAGTTTCAGTTGACGATGTCTGGATATGCGTCAGCAACAACAACCATCTCGGAGGGAAAGGCGGGACCGCCAGGTCCTGTGCCACCGCAATCCCCGGAGGGAACAGCGATGAATTCCGGAATACTGGGGACTCTTCCGGGTGCCGTGTCGGCGATCTGCGTCTTCTCGTCTGCCGGCCCTGGCCTCGCCGCGGATGCGCAGCTGAAGATCGGCTACGCCGGAGGCTTCACCGGGTGTCCTAAAAGCGTCTCCGGGGCGCCTACCGACTTGCTGCCATCCGTCCGCTCAGTTCCCCTAGAGCGTGTCTGACTTTGACGGAATCTCATTTGATCACAATTGGTCAGGGAACCGCCAACGGGCCTCGTGATGGCTCAGACCCTTCTTGACAACCGCAAGCCGAACCGCCGCATAGAGCTCCACGCCGTACATCCCCGTCCCGTGCCTAAACAGACAAAAGGACCTAATTGGCGCACTCTTGCGCTGTCGAGACCGGATCGACCGGCCGCTCCGCGTTGAGCATAATTCCACCGCCGTTAACAGACGGGACATCGGGGAATCACCGGCGCCTTGAGACCCGCGTCGACTGCCCTTTGTTGAGTGTTGTTGACCCGAGTATTCTCAATAATCGCCTGGGCCTCCATTGCTTCCGCTTCTGCCACGACCTGCGCAAGATGCCAGGGGAAACCGAACGGTCCTCGTTGAAAGTTCTCGTCTGGGACGGCAACAATGTCGTAGGGCCACCCGGACTGGGCCCTCTCTTATCCAAGTCGAACTCTAAGCGCGGAGCGTTCGCTAAAATATATTAGGGCAGACCCATGACTAGACTGCTGAGATTGAACAGTGATTCCACCAAGAAAAAAACAAGCACCAAGACGAGTAGGCCAAACCAGAGCCCGATCGAGATTCCAAAAGCTCGGGCAAACGCGACTTTGAAGGTTTGAAGTGGGGTCTGGACCGCGGATGGACCATCCTCGGGCCTGCCAGCCTCGGAAAGTGGTCTGCCGCACTACGTTTTCCGCGACACATGTCTCGTGTTCATCCGTCATCTGTTTCCCTCGCCTATTTGCACAGCTTGGTGATGCGCGACAATCTGCTGAAGTGTCTGATTGCACCGACTCCCCTGCAAGGAGATTTTCATCTGCAGCGTTTCCGAAAATCTGTGTCTGTTTGCGTACGCCTGTTTGTGTGCGCTCATCCGCGTTCCTTCTTCAGAGTGCCGCATACACCTTGACGAGCTCTCCGAATTTTTCGGAACCATCTCACTCCTGGACGGTTCCGTCAGGGTAGCGAATTACCCAGGTCCCCTGCTTGTCGCCTTCCTTGAATGTAACCTTGTGAACGATTCCATCGGCGTGGTGACAAGTCCATTCCCCATGCTTTTTCTCGTCATATCCCATATAGGGACCTTGGCAAATGCTTCCGTCCGGGTACCGTAGAACCCAACGCCCACTCTTTTCATCCTTCGGAAAAGCATCCGAGACGGTTCCATCGGCAAAACGTACGGTGTACGATTCAGTCCTACGATCAATATTCCGTTTATAGACGCTTCCATCTTTGAAGCGGCTGACCACTACGCCTGTCGCCTCATCGTAATCGGATGTTCTTTCACTGAGATCATCGGCAATGTATTCGTGAACCGTTTCTCCATGCACATAGGTTTTCTTGTAAAAGCTCTTAGGTCCCCCGGTGGTGATCCTGTAGAATATCCATTCTCCATGTTGCCTGTCCTCGACAAAATGGCCTCTGTAAACACTATCGTAGTCTATGTAGCGATAGACCCATTCACCTTGTTTCTTGCCCTTTACATATGGGCCTCTCGCAATATAGGAGCCGCGAATGAGCCCCCAGCCGCTCCCGTGCCAGACCCATTCGCCATGCATCACACCTTCCACGTAGGGCCCTTTTCCAAAGCCCCAGCCGGGATATCGCAAGAGCCAGGGACCGCTGAACCGACCCTCAACAAACGCTCCAATGAATTCGGAACTTACTGCATCGCCCTCTGTCCACACCAAGGTTCCTTTTCCGACGGCGATGCCCCCGGTGCACGTTCCAGACCAGGTCGCCGAATGATCAGGTTCGGGCCCATTTATCCGGAAATAGCAGCCGCGCTTGTTCGTTACTTCCTTCCAGCAAGCTGCGCCGTCGGAAACCTCCGTGCATTTCGGACTTGGGATAACCGCGCGTCTCGTCGCCCGGCCCCCTGAGGCGTATGCTTTCCCTTGAAATATCCGATGCGCCGCGCCGGTAGCGACAAGTGCCGCAGCTTGGTCGCGCGTCAGGTAGCCCGTCGCCTTGAGCCCCTTCGCTTCCTGCCATTGCCAGATCGCCGATCTCGTCTTGGGACCGAACATGCCGTCGGCCGGACCTGTCTCGAAACCCAGCGCGGCGAGGCCCCGCTGTACCCGGACGCGCTCGCCGCGCGTCAGACCCTCGTCCCGTTGCGCGCCGTCCTCCGCCGGCTGGCCATGCAGCCCCTCCTGTTTCGCAAGGGCGCGTTCGCTGCCCGTCCATGTGCCCGCCCGCCCGCCCGGGCTGGCGCATTGCGAGCCGACCACCGTGCAGCCAGAGCCCCCAGCGGCCTCGCAGGTTTGAAGCGCCCGGGCCTCGGCCTGTTCCAGCGTTCTCGCGCTCTTTCCCTGGGCCATCCCGTGGCGGTCGAGCACGAGCGCGCCGCAGCCGTTCTGGAACCAGGCGAGCTCGACACAGTCCGTTCCGCCGCCGGCGCGACAGGCGCCGAGCGCCGCCTTGCTCGCCGTGTCGCGGCCCGCGTGGTTCCAGGAAAATCCGTAGGCGACGGTCCGCTCCTGGGCCGCCCGACCCACAGCGATCGCGCCGTGGGCGTCCTGCGCATGGGACGGAGCCGCCACCGGCAGCAGCGCCGCCGCGATCAGCGTGGCGAGGAGCTTAACGGACAGTCGACGACGATCGAACACGGCCTTGACCCGCATGACATCGCACCTCGACTTCCATCGCAATCCACCGGATCGCCCAGCCGCAACCCTCGTGCGTAGCGGGGGACGAAGGAGGCCTCCGCGGCTCGCAGGATAAGATTTTCTTATCGGACAGGTCAACTTGGTGGCGGCGGCGTGCCGCGCTGACGGCGAACCAATCCAACTCTGTCCCCCGCAAATACCCTACCGCCACGATGCGGCGATGGATGTCCCCGATGGCGGCCTGAATGCAGCCCCTTGACTGCAACCCTTGGCAACTCTTTGACAGAGGGTACTTCTATTCCGGATGTCGCTCTGCCAGGAAGCGACTTTCTATTCCAAGTTCTTTGATTTTTTCGCGGACCAAAGGCAGCGCCTCATCGGTAAGAAACATTCGTCCATCCTTCAAGCGAAAGGGCGAGCGAAGGGGGTCGAAATATCGCAATGAAAACTTGTAGCCTTCTTTCCGCTCCACCTTCAACTGTTTGCGGTTTCGAGATTCGATAAACCGGATCGCCTCACGAGTATCCTCGGCATCTGGGTCGACCACGGTCCGATCGCCGCCGAAGACAGTTGTCCAAGTTAGAAAATTCTCGAAGATGCTCATGACAGCAATGTGGTAAGTTTTCGGGTCTTCTCGCGCCAACCGGCCCAAGACCGTTATGCAACTTACGCGGGTAATATTCGATGGGTTCGTCTCACCACTTCGTTCATCCGCAAGCAATTTCGAGGCCGTATGGAACTTCTCCTGTCGGAGATGGGCATCAGCAGTCATGTAGCGCCACCGGGCAAAAGTCCCCGCCACGCCCGCCGCCAGCAGCAAGCCGACACCCTTGCCGATCTCGACCACGATTTCCGGGCTGAACCACGAGGATATCTCTGTCATTTTCTGCGTTTCTCACTTTAGTTCGAACACCCGACAGCAACGCAGGACACCTCGCTGCGCTGCTGCTCATCATCGCACCGTAAGCGGTCAATTTCCATCTCTGATACGAGCGGTAAGCAGTTCGTCAGACGGACGCGATGCCGTCGCCCTTCCGTGCCGGGTTTCACCAATGTAGTCGGTGAATATCATGCAACCTACCCGCCAGATATCATCTATAATAGCCAATGCACCGTGGAAAGGTGACGTCACTCAGAGGGTGGGCGGTGCCAGCGACCGGTCTGTGCAGGGTGCCCTCTTCGAGTACCCCTGCCTTCAACCATTTGTCGATCATGCGCCTAGCGACGCCGTCCTTGATCCGCAGGTCGAGGAATGACCGCAGATGGGTGTGCGAGATCGAGTCGAAGTAGGATTTCAAATCCGCGTCAATCACCCACCGTTGGCGGTGCTCCATGATGCCCGAGCGAAGTGCGTTTAGGGCATCGTGGGCCGACCGTCCGCGCCGGAAGCCGTAGGAACACGGCAGAAAGTCCGTCTCGTAGATCGGCTCCAGCAGCATCAGGATGGCCCGCTGCGCCACCTTGTCTTCGAAGGTCGGAATGCCGAGCGGTCGTCTTGTGCCATCCGCCTTGGGAGATGTAGTGGGGTCGTGCCGGCTGCGCGAAGTAACGGCCCGACTTCATTCGGCCCAGGAGGTGATCGAGATTGGCCTCCAGGTCCTTCTCGTAGTAGGCGGCCGTCACGCCGTCGATGCCTGTCGCTCCATCCTTGCGCGTCAGGCGGTACGCCTCGCGCATCCATTCGCCATTAGTGACGTGATGCAGGGACGTGAACACCCGATTCGGATGCTCCCGCGCTTGTTCGGCTACCGCAGGAACGAGATCGTTCGGCTGCGCTGGTCCGAGGTGCGGGGCGACACCATTGTGCTGGCGGATTCCAAGACCGGGCCAAGAAAGGTTCCGCTCAACAGCCAGGCCCGGCGCATTCTCGAACGCCGGCCGCGCGGAGAGAGTCCGTTCGTGTTCCCGTCGCTCTGCGAGCCGTCACGGCCGCGTGGCCAGAACCTCGGGCTCTGGTACCGGGTGCGGCGCGAGGCCGGGATCGAGAACGTGCGGCTGCACGACCTGCGTCATTCCCATGCCAGTCACGCGGTGATGAACGGTGTGCCGGTGCCGGTGGTCTCTCGCCTGCTCGGTCATTCCAGCACCCGCATGACGCTGCGCTACGCCCATCTCGCGGACCGCGACATCAAACGGGCCGCCGAGCGTGTCGGACGGGAGATCCCCCAAATCATAGGACAGGGCACTCAACTGTACCCCTTCGATGCGGCGACCGGCGGTTCGACCAGGTGATACACCCGTTTCACCCGCTCTACGGTCATGAGTTCGAACTGGTCGAGGTCAAGCCGGTGATGGGGTGGAAGCGTGAACGTCCCGGGCGGGGTTCGCACTCGCTCGGGGACGGCACTCTTCCCCGGCGCGAGAATAAAGCAGGCTCAGCACTCAAGATTATCAGAGACGCGCCGCGTTTGATCCATTGTCAGCGCCCGGTCAGGGATCGCAGTTCGTTGCATCCCGCCAATCCGCGGGATTTGCCTTCCGGGTCTTGTCGACACCGGGCAAATTCAGCACGCGGCCGATTTCCTTCTCGACCTTCCCGGGCGCCACGCTCTCTTCCATCAGCGTTTCGTCCGGAATGAACCGGTTTGACAGGCGCCAGGCGATCGCCTTGCCCTCTTCGCCGTCTAGTCCCGGTCGATAGACCAGCTTCACGAATGCATCCGGCGTGGCAATGCCGTGTGAGCGGACGAAATGATCGTTGGCCTCGTCCGTTCCCCAGAGCACTCCGATCCAGATTTCGAGAGGCCCTTCCTCGCGCCAGCACTCGATAAGGTCTTCGGTCTTCCGCCACGCGCCGCCCTTGCGGTTGAGCTTTCGGTGTTGCGGCACGACGTTGGTCATGAAGTAGCTCGCCCTGTATGCCTCCTCATCGTCGTCCAAGTGGTTCGCCGGAACGATGTGCCCACGGTCGTACTTGTCTCCCGCATCTTTGGGCCTCCTGTAGGTGCTGGTCGACGCTTGCTGACAGTCCCGATGATCCTCATCGAGTCGGAAGCCGTGCTTGGTATCGATGTTTCCGGTGTCGAGCGCAAGCTGGTAGCGCGCCAAGACAGCGCCTCGCTGCGCGCAGTCCAGCCACAGGGTGAATCCCGGATAATCCACCCGCACCAAATCCGCTGCGCCGGCAGTCGGCGCGTGCAGACCGGCCCCCATGAAGATCGCAAGAAGTAACCCTCTCCGTTGTGCGGTCACCATACGCCTCCCCCTCCCCGCCTGTCGCAGGATCGCAATCGCGACCGAACCCTATATGACGGTTTCCGTCTTCCCGAAATACATTGTGCCAGGGCTGCCCATCCGGAAAGGCCCAGCGACAATGCCGGGGGCGGCCAGTCGACGTGCGGGCCTATGCCGATCGGATCGTCATCCGCCAGGACGGCGAGATCGGCGCCGAGCATCCCCGCAGCTTTGGGCGCGGCCAGGTCCTCCAAGTCCTATACGATGCGTGGCAATACGTGGCGATTTTGGCGCGCAAGCCCGGCGCGCTGCGCAACGGCGCGCCCTTCACGGGATGGAAGCTGCCCCCGGCGCTCAGCCCGATACGGCGCCGGCTGGCGGGCTCCGACGATGGCGACCGGCAGTTCGTCAAGGTGCTGGCGGCAGTGCGGGAGGACGGGCAGGAGGCGGTTGAGGCGGGCTGCGCCGAGGCGCTCGAAAGCGGCGCTTGCAACGCCGACGTGGTGCTCAACATTGTCGTCCGGAGGGGCTCAGGCTTCGCCACCGCCCGGTCGCCGACTGCAAGCGCTACGACCGCCGGAGGGGGCCGGTCGTGGAGCGTGACGAGGTATTGACGATGATGACGACGCTGAAGCTCGCGGGCACCCGATGGGGCTCGTTCCGGGCCCCTTCGCCAGCAGCGCCGGAATGGAGATGTCGTCCCAGACCAGGTAGTACGGCCCGGGCGGCACGTCCTTCTCGTTTTGGCGGATGTTGTCGGCGGTGAACGGCGCGCCGTCCTTCCGGGCAAAGACGATGTAGGGGCTCTCCTCCAGAAAGCGGACGACGTCCAGCCGGGAGATGTAACCGTCGAGTGCGCAGAAGTCGATCGTCCTTCCCCGGCCTCGCCAGTCCTCGCCGAAGAGCCGCGCCATGACGAGGACAGCGGGATAGCCGACATAGCCGATCCGGACATGACTGTCTCCCACCCTCAGATGCTGCTCGTAGACCTCCACCGTCCGGGCCGGAGATCGCGGTTGCCGCTGCAGGTCTTCCACGGGAGGCAGCTCCGCCGCCCCGCTCGGGCGCGCCCGCCACACCCAAGAGCCCGATGGTCGGTGGCGCGGCAAGCCGGAGGAGACTCGTTGTCCGGAATGTCCTGCCGTACGGGCGTTCCCGATCGGCGGAACCCGATCGGGAACGGCGTCGAGACGCCTCCGCTCCTCTTGCGCGAGGAGATCCTCCGCCTTCACCACGCGTCGGACCGCCATCGAAAACCCGGCATCGCCTCCGGCATTTGCACCGCCAGCGCCCGGTCGCGCAAGGTCCGTGAGTCCCGGGGCGGCGATCCGGCCATGGCGGATGAGGTTCAAACACCGCCATCGAACCCGGGACAGCAGGGGATGGCTGACCGGGATCGGAATCGCAGCGGCGAAAAGCAGAGCGGCTCCGGACGCACTCGGTACCGAGAAGGCCGGCAGACTTGCCGGGAAATTGCCTCTCACTGGGCCGCGGCTGCGGCGAAAGTCCGAAAGATCGCGGCGCTGACCGCGCAAGCGAAAGTGTGGCTCGGGTAGATCGGCTTGCAGTCAATCGGTGCGAATGGAATAGTCCGGTCGATGCAGACCGGGTACGCGAGGCTTTCGGTTCAGGAATGTCGGAAGCCCACCGGTTCCGCCGAGCCATCCGTTAAGTCCTGTCGGCTAGGATGGCAATCGGGGCAGGAGCATCGGGAAGAAGAGTGCTGGGGAATAAGGCTGCGGTGAAGACGACGACGGGCAGTGGCAAGCTCGTATCGGGCCGGCTCGAGGCCGCGGAGCCTGTGAGCGGCAAGAGCCGAAGCCGCGCGACGCGCCGCGCGGTCCGGCGCACAATCGTTGCCGCGTTGACGCTTGTACTTGCTCTTGCCGCACGCCCGTCCCCGGCGGCGGAGATCGAACATCTCGACGATCTCACCGACGCTCAGCCGTCCCTGCAGGCGGCCCTTCAGCGCGACGGGTCCGACGGCTTCGCCTCGCTCGCCGGGTTCGCACTCGACGGGATGCTGTTCGGCGTCGCCGGGTACACGACGGACCGATTGGCCGGCGGCGCTCTGGTCGAGTATTTCGATGGGGGCTTGTTCGCCGGGGACACGGTCGACCGGGACCTGTTGGGCGGGGCGTGGGGCGCCGCGAAGCTTGGGGACGGCGGCTACATCGCGTTGCGGGCCCTCGGCGGCGGCGACGATTTGTGGATGACGCAGGTTCATGTCGAGCTCGACGTCCCGTTGCCGCCCTACTTGCTGCTCACGCCCTTTGTCGTCGGCACCTACGCGGAAAAGAACGGCGTGGACTTCCGGCGCGGCGAGGCCGGGGCGAAGCTCGGCACCCGGACGGAGGGGCCGGTTTCCTTCGCCGGTATCGAAACGAGCGGGCCGGTCGGCTTCCAGGCCGGGCTCGGCGGCATCGACTCCGACGCCTACGATCCCCGGCTGAGGGCGACCGCCGGTATGGGTTTGCCATTCGGCCCGGCCCGCCTCGGCGTCGGAGCCCGCTACACCACCGGTGTGGGCGACCTGGGCGTCGGCGGGTCGCTCACCATTTCCTTCTAGGCGGCAGGAAGTCGCCATTCGATCGCCCCTCCTCCCGCAACCGGGATCGGAAGAATTGTATTGCTGGGGATTTGAGGATCCGGAACCGGCCGGGAATTTCGACTCATCCGCTACCGTGCCAATATCTCACGCAATCTCCGGCATGGGGGCGCCGGAGTCGCGTTGCCTGACGGCAGATCGGCGACGAGTTGCCTCCGTGGCTACATGTCAGGCGCGTAGGACGCCGTCCTGCCAGCCGGGCAGCGGGTTCGCCCGATCGCCCGCGACCTGGAACGGTCCGGGGCGGCGTCGTGCCGTCGGCATCGCGCCGCAGGGATCGACCATTCTGGAACGCGGCGCTGGGGCCTGCTGCGGCCGATCCCCGGCTGCGTCTCGCCGGCATGTCCCGGTCGCAGCGGCAGGGCCTCCCCGCGCCGCGCGAATACGTTCCGGCCCGGCATGGACGAGCTATGTGCCGTTTCCCGGTGGATCGAGCGCCGCAACGGGACGCGGCGGTGGGCGGTGCGCCAGGTTCTTGCGCACGACGACACCGCGGCAGAATCCCGATACCCGGTCAGGCTTCCGCCGCGACGATCGCGAGCATTACCGCCAGGAACAACGGGTACTCGGGCCCCTGCTTCTCCCAACGCCACTTGCCCCCGCCGTAAAGGCGGACGACGGCGTAGCTCGCAACCAGCATGAACGCGACGCCGAGCACAGCCCCGTAGAAGACCAGCGTGTCGGTCAGCAGCGACGCCACGATGGCGCCCTCCACTGCAAACCCGATCGGCGCGAGCACCCTGGGGAGGGGCAATTTCGCCCGGACGTAGAACTCGTGCAGGGTTCGCAGTCTCGGGATCTTCAGGACGAAATGGGGCAGAAGGAAGAGCCCGCAAGCGATACGGACGAGATCGTGCCCGTCCATCATCGTTCCGACGCCCGCGCTGCCGCCCCGAGGCGGACGCTGTCGTGGATGACCGCGGCCGGGTTCCTCGCCGGCCGGTCCTCCATCGGGCCGTCTTTCCGCATGAGGCGGACCGACGTCGCGATCGCGGCATCGGGAATCGCGACGTCGTCCGGTATCATCCCGTTGTCGCGATCGACATCGAGCGACTGCCGAACGTATGCGAGCGCCAAGCTCACCTCGCCTTCCAGCAATCGGAGGCAGAGATTGTCGTTGCCCCGGTCGTTCGTCACCTTCATGCCTTCGCGAACCGCCCCCAGCTTGTTTGCCGCCGTCTTCCGGCTGGCGTGCGCCCGATCGGCATCGAGGACGAGCGCGATCGAACTATAGCCGTGGGGAATAGAGCCCGGTCCGAAGAGGAGCGCAATCGCAGCTGGAGATTATCCCGGCGCGACCTCGCTCATCCGGCGGGACACGGCGACAGGTCCTCCGACCGAAAGGGCCGATGCGCCCGGCGCCGGACCTATGCGGTCCGCCCTGACCTGGGTGCAGCGGCGGACCTATCGCGACTACGGTCGAGCGGCTCCCGATGCGGACGGAGCCTCGTATGCGTATCCCGGTTCTTCGGATGCCTGGACCCGCCCTCCCGCGCCAGACGATGTTTGTGCGATTGTCAGTCTTCGCCCTGGTGGCGCGACGGTCCCCTTCGGTTGCGGCGGCGGTAACGGGGGTACGGCCATCGCGCTGTCCCCGTCCGCGCCGCCCGCGCCGGCGTCCGTTCCATCCACGGCAAAGGCGCCGGAGACGTCGGTACAGTCCGGGCGCGTCAGCAGCACGATCCGTCCACTTCGCAGCGGACCGGCGATCGAGAGTCGTCCCCGTGCCGTGCTCTCCCGGTCGTACCCGGAGGAGGCCAATCGCTTGACGGGTTGCAGAATTGGGACAATTTGCCGGAGTCCACACCCCACGATCAATGCGCTGCTCAGTCGACGAGACCCGGATGCGTACCTGTTTTCACGCTATGCCGGGAAACGCATGCCGACAACCCTGATTGACCGCTGGCAGGCGATTTGTGCGGACGCGCAGATCGGCAGGATGCGGCTGCACGACCTGCGGCACACGGCGGCAAGTCAGGCGGTCATGTCGGGTGAGGGACTGTCCCAAGTCGGGAGGTTGCTTGGCCATCGGCGCGATCGCACGACTGCCATCTACGCTCACCTCGCTGATGCGCACCGCGTTGAAGCGGCGGAGAAAGTGGGACACTTCGTTGCAAGGGCGATGCGGCTCAGCGATGTTGGCGAACCACGACAACCGAGCCCATGAGCAAGATTTCCCCGATGGTACAACCACTCGTTGAGCACGTTGCGCGGGCTTGGCAAGCTTTCGACCACTCCGCCGGTCGGTCGTGGTGCGTTACGCCGGCCGCGCCCATTCTATTCTTCGGTGATCTCCATGCGTACCGGGATTCACCGCTACGCCTGCTGACGGTCGGATTGAATCCCTCTCTGCGTGAGTTTCCGAATGACGAGCCGTTCCGGCGATTTCCCCTGGCGGAGGGTTGCGTCGCCCGGAAGCCGTCTCGCTACCTCGACGCGATGTCCGCGTATTTTCGCACTAATCCGTACCGCGGATGGTTCAGCACCTTCGAGCCGTTGCTTAACGGCATGGAGGCGAGCTACTACGAGGGTCGCGCATCCACTGCGCTCCACACGGACATCTGCTCGCCTGTCGCCACGAATCCGACTTGGTCCGGACTCAACGAGGACACTCGCTCGGTTCTCGCGGCCGACGGCACCTCGCTCTGGCACATGCTGTTGGAGGAACTCCGACCACAAATCGTGGCGCTCTCGGTCGCGAAGGCGCACCTCAAGCGCATCAAGTTTGCGCCAAAGACGAATTGGAGGGTCATCCTCGCCTTCGAGCGGACAGCCAGCGGCGAGCTTCGTTCTAGACCGTACGAGATATGCGCGAGGTGGTACGACGTTGGCGGCGAACGGTCGTTGTTCATTTTCGGCGCGGCGGCCCAAAAGCCCTTTGGGAAGCTGGCTGCCGACCAAAAGCGAGCGGCAGGTGAATTGTTGCTGAAGGCATATGGGGATGGTCGATAGGCGTTGCTTCGTTCAGTTGCCGGAACGTCGGGCGGAGTAGAACGGTTCCAACCCTGAAGCAGCAGCGCAATCCCGTACCGCCACCGGTGCGGGTCGAGTAAATGATGCTGCCGACGCGCATGCCTTCCTGCATTGATCAGTGACCTCGTGCTTCCTACACTACTGCCCGGAAGCCGCGCGGCGGTTCGGGAACTGTGTCCCGAGGTGCGTGGCTGACGCGGTCGCTCAAGCGCCGCTCGGGCTAACTGCCGGTTACAAACTGGCTTGCATCGCGCGAACGTTTGAGCGGTCAGGAAGCAGGATCGGGACGCCCTTCGGCGTTTCTGGCACACACCCCACGCGGGGAGCGTGCACCGTTCCACGGACCGACCGCCGCGATGGTTTCGGCATCGTGCAGCGTGCGCTGTATCGTCCGGCGGCGCTGGCCTGACCGGGGGTATCGGCCGGGGCCGGCCGGAAGGATTTTCGGCGGGAGCCGGCCGGCGCTCCGGGCAAATTGAGGCGTGGTAAAGCACTCCGGTTGGCGCCGGGCTCGCGATTCGCGTACCGCGCGGCCGCCTTCGCGGCGTAGGATGCGGTCACGCCGGGTTCGGGATCCGGCGCGGGCCGCTCGACGGAAAAGGCGATGATGCAGGCGTTGCGCGGGTTGGAGTCGCGGCTCGGCGGCTGGGCCATCGGGCGGCGTTGGCCGATTGTCGCGGCCGCGCTGGTGATGTCCGGGATCGCGGCGAGCGGCACGGCGTTTCTCGAATTCTCGGCCGACGATCGCATCTACTTTTCCAGGGACAATCCCCAGCTCCTCGCAAGCGAGGCGATGGAGAACACCTACGGCAAGTCCAGCAACGTGTTCTTCGCCGTCGTGCCCGAGGACCGCGACGCCACCTCCGCCATCGCGCTGGAGGCCGCCCTCTGGCTGACCGACCGAGCGTGGCAAATTCCGTTTGCGACCCGCGTCGACTCGCTGACCAACTTCCAGCACTCCACGGCCGACGGCGACGACATCCTGGTCCGCGATCTGGTTGACGGCAGCGCCCCCGGCGACGTCGAGCAGCGGTCCCGGATTCGCGCTATCGCGCTCGCCGAACCGCTCCTGGCGGGGCGCCTGATCGCGCGCGATGGCGGGCTCAGCGGCGTCAACGTCGCCGTCGCGCTGCCCGGCAAGGACGAGATGCGCGAAGGGGAGCGGGTCGCCGAGTTCGCTTACGGCCTCGCCGACCGGGTTCGCGAGCGTTTCCCCGGCATCGACGTGCGCGTGACCGGTCTGGTGATCTTCAACCAGACGTTCATGCAGGTCTCGCTCCGCGATCTCCAGACGCTGGTCCCGGCGACCTTCGCGACAATGACCCTGATGCTGCTGTTTCTGACGGGCGGGCTTGGCGGGACGTTCGCGATCATGCTCGTCGTCGCGCTCTCGGTGATGGCCGCGGTGGGTCTCGGCGGCTGGGTGGGGCTGCCCATGACGGCGCCGTCCGCCATCGCGCCGGTCGTCGTGCTCACGGTGGCGATCGCAAGCTGCGTCCACATCTTCTCGAGCTTCGTCCACTCGATGCGAGGCGATACGTCCGGAACGCCGACAGGCCGGGCTACGGATACGCCACTACCGTTCCATCGAGATGGCGAACGCAAGCGCAACGCGATCGTCGAGGCGATGCGGGTGAATCTTCAGCCGGTCTTCCTCGCCTGCCTGACCACCGCGTTCGGTTTCCTGAGCATGAACTTCTCCGAGGTGCCGCCGCTCCGTCATCTCGGCACCTTCGTCGCGTTCGGGGTCGGCGCGGCGTTCGTGCTGTCGGTGACCCTTCTGCCGGCGCTGCTTTCGCTGCTGCCGGTCCGGGTGCGCGCGGCCGGGGACCGCCGCGATGCGGCGATGGCCGCGCTCGGCGAGTTCGTGATCCGCCGGCGCCGCGCGCTGGGATGGGGATTCGGCGTGATCGTGATCGCCCTCCTCGCGTCGATACCCCGCAACGAGCTGAACGACGTCTTCCTGCATTATTTCGACGAGAGCATCGAGTTTCGCCGCGATGCGGACTTCACCGTCGAAAACCTCACCGGCATCTACACGATGGAGTACGCGCTCGCATCGGCCGGCGCCGAAGGGATCGTCGATCCCGCCTATCTTTCCGACGTTGCGGCGTTCGCCGAGTGGTACCGGGCGCAGCCCGAAACGATCCACGTCAACGTCATCACGGATACCTTCCGGCGGCTCAACAGGAGCATGCACGGCGACGATCCCGCCGAATACCGGCTGCCCGCGAGCGAGGAGCAGGCCGCGCAGTACCTGCTGCTCTACGAGATATCGCTCCCCGCCGGTCTCGATCTCAACAACCAGATAGCCGTGGACAAGTCGGCCACCCGGATGACGGTGGCGACGCGGACGCTCTCTTCGAACGAGGTGATCGCGCTGGATCGGCGCGCCTTGCGATGGCTGGCCGACCGCGCGCCCCACATCGTCCGCGCCGAGAGCGCCGGCGGCACCTTGATGTTCGCGCATCTCGGGCGACGCAACATTGTGGCGATGCTGCTCGGAACCACCATCGCCCTGGTTGGAATTTCCCTCGTCCTTGTGCTTGCCCTCAGATCTCTGCGGCTCGGGATCGCGAGCCTGGTCCCGAACCTGGCTCCGGGCGCGCTGGGCTTCGGGATCTGGGGGTTGGCGGTGGGAGAGGTGGGCGTGTCGCTCTCGATGGTATCGGCCATGACGCTGGGCATCGTCGTCGACGACACGGTGCACTTCCTCAGCAAGTACCTGCGGGCCCGGCGCGAGCTCGGTTACGCGTCTCCCGATGCGGTGCGCGTTGCCTTCCGCACCGTGGGCCGCGCCCTGCTCACGACCTCCCTCGTACTGGTGGCGGGCTTCGTCGTGGTCAGCCTCTCGAGCTTCGAACTCAACGCCGGGATGGGCAAGCTCACCGCGCTCGTCATCGCGCTCGCGCTCGTCGCCGATTTCTTCCTGCTGCCTCCGCTGCTCATGAAAATCGACGCGGGTGCGGGCACGGGCGCGCGGGCGCCGGGCCCTTCCTGATGTCCCGGTTCCGAAGTTCATTGGCGCGCACAAGGCCCGTCACGCAGTCTCTTCCGCCACGTCTTTCCCGCAATTCGTCATGCCCGGACTTGTTCGGCTGGCGTCGTCACCTTCCGATGGGCGAGGAGGCGGTTGGACGGACGGTGGGTCGGGCGCCGAGCCGATCGACCGCCTGGGCTGCGGGAATGGCGATCCGGCGCACCGCGGCAGCGGCCGCAACGGTCATACGGGCACGAGAGTGCCGACCGGGGACAGCGCGGTCGAACCGGCGGTGCCGCGCGTCCGCAGCGGCACGTTCGAGCCGGCGATCGTTCCGCCACCTGCCCGGCAGGCCGGCGACGCTCCCCCGGCGGCGGCGCTCTCCCGCAGCCGGACCGCAACATGTCCCGGTCGGCGCTGAGGCCGCCGGTGGTGGGTACAGTCCGACGCGGTGCAGTCCGACGCGGTGCGCGGCGTGGGACCGCGCGCCCCGCTCTTTCGTGTCGACGTCCAGGATCGAACGCTTGAGCGCGTCCGTGCCGCAGTGTAGCTAAAGCCGGGCACACGCCAGCCATTCCTCGTGGAACAGGGAAACGGTCGATGCCTAAAGCCTCGCGGAGCGGATCGGACAAACTTGCGGCGCTCCTCGCCGAGATCGAGGAGGCGGCCTACGCGCGCGGAAAGGCCGACGCCAGGAGAGAGCTGCTGGACCTCCTCGGCGCGGGACGGGCCGGGGCTCCGCGGGCGCGGGCGTCGCGCGGGCGAAGAGGGAAAACGGCGGCGGCGCCGCGACGCCGGGCGCGTGGAGGAAAGCGCGCGCCCAGGGGTTCGGTCCCCCGCTTTGTCGAACGGGTGCTGCGCGAGCGGCCCGGCCTCACCCCGCCGGAAATCCTGGCGTGCGCCGCCACCGACATGGAGCGTCTGATCAAGCTGCCGTCGATCCGGACGGAGTTGAGCAACGGCCGCGGGCAAGGCAGGTACGAGCTGAACGGCGGACGCTGGTCCCTTCCGTCGACAGTGGCGGTCGCCGGGGGAACGGTCGAGACGGCGCAGCCGGGGGCGGCGCCGGGTTCGGAGACCGGCGCAGGCGAGGACAAGAGCCCGCTCGGACTGAACTTCTGAGCCGCCGGGCGGCAGCGCGTCCGAGGCCGCCCACCCACCGGCTGTCCTGCCCGCAACGGTGCATATTCCCCCGAGCCGGCACGCAGCCATTTCTTGAGTCCTTCGGTCTGAAATCCGTGGTCGACAACTGAGCCTGGAGTACGCGCATGTCACTGTTGGTAGCGGGCCTCGTGCTGTTCCTGGCAGTCCACCTGATACCGAGCGTCCCGCGATTGCGCGCCGCCCTGGTGGAACGGTTGGGAGCGATGTCCTATCGCGGCGTGTTCAGCGCGGTCGTGCTGCTCTCCCTGGTGGCCGTTGTGTGGGGCTACTCGCGCGCCCCCTTCGAAGAGGTCTACGCGCCTCCGGCCTGGGGGCATCGAGCCTCGATGATCCTGGTGCCGATCGCGCTGGTGCTGTTCGCCGCGGCCAACATGCCCACCCGCATACGCGCCCTGGTCCAGCATCCGATGTTGCTCGGGCTGCTGCTGTGGGCCCTCGCCCATCTTCTCTCCAATGGCGAAGTACGCTCCGTGGTGCTGTTCGGCGGCTTCGCCCTGTTCGCGGCGGTCGAGATCGTCAGCGCCGTGTTGCGAGGCAAGCGCCCGCCGGCGGAGCCGGCGCCCCGTATTGCCAGGGACATCGCTGCCGTCGTCGGGGGCTTGGTTGTCGCCGGGCTCCTGGCCGGATTTCACGGCACGCTTTTCGGCGAGCCGGTGATGTAAGGTCATCCGGAAGTGAAGACGCTTCGTGCGCGGCGTACGGAGCGCTCCCGCCAATCGCACCCCTGTGGCACCGCATTCGGCATGACCGTTTACGGCGACGTCTGTGCGACGATCGCCGACGCCCATCCCGTTCAAGCGGTGGAGAAGGCGGGCAGCCTCGTCGCGGCGGCGATGCGCGACAGCGGCGAGCCGCGCCAGCCGCCACCCGGCGCGGCGCCGCTCTCCCGGCGCCCTGTGGGCCGGGTCGTGGGCAATCCTCCAGCCCCGTGCCGTACCACACCACGGCATGGTCCTTCCGAAGCGCTGCCCGTCCGCAAGTCGCAAGACATGGCGCCGGCGTGTTGGAGAAGGCGGTTACTCGGGTCGCACAGGCCGCCGGTATCGCGGCGCGATTTCCATGCGACCGGGATTGGAGGGTTGCCGTGAAGGAACTCCGGCACGAAGACATCCTGACGATGCTCGGGCGACGCTACGACGGGCCGATCATGAACAACCTCTCTCGCGGCGACTATGTCGAATGCATGATCGCCTCGGCACTGGGGGACGATTGGCGCCTGACCTGGATGGACGGTTGGGATTGGGCGGCGTGGGATTGCGAGCACGGGCCTTCCGGCGCCCGGCTGGAGATCAAGCAGGCCGCCGCGCGGCAAACATGAGACAAGGGACCGGCCCGGAGGCGACGCGCCCCGGCCTTCGATATCGCGTCCCGCAGCGGCTTATGGACACAAGGGGGCGTGTGGATCGATACCCCGGGCCGGCAAGCGGACATCTACGTCTTCGCCTGGCACGGGCGCGACGATGACCGTGCCGACCACACCTTCTCCGGGCCGGGAGGCAGGACGAGCATCACTTCGACCTCGACGGAGCCGCCGCGCTCATCCAGCGCTTCGCCGCCTTCGCCCGGAGCGAGGGGCTTGCCGCCGAGACGCGCGTGCGTCTGGAGGAGATCGTCGGTGAGCACCGGGCGCACGCCGTGGCGCGCGACCGGGTGCGCGTCCTCCTGACCCCGTGCTCCGGCCCCGCGGCGAGACCATCTGGTCAGTCCCGTGGGCGTGAAAAGAACGCTTCGCAATCGGCGGCCGCGTTCATCCCGCTCCGGAGCGCTCCATTCGTCGAGGGCACCCCCATGTACTCGCCGGCCAGAAACAAACCGTGGACGCTCCCAAGACACCGCTGGCGCATTTCCTGCAGCGCCGTCATGACGCCGCCGGGTGCGAGGCACACGGCCTCGCCCCAACGATGGACGTGGGTAAACAAGGGTTCTTCCGTCATGGCCGGGAAAAACCTTCGGACTTCGGACAGCATCCTCCCCCCCACCTCCGCGTCGCTCAGGGCGAACAGTTCCTCCGCCTGCTTTCCCATCACGAGCGCATCCAGAAGCGTCTTGCCCTCCGGCACCGTTCCCGGCAGAAGCACTGCCGAATTGGATATGCCGACCATCGTCGCCCCGGTTGCAGCGGGAAAGCACGCGGCATACCAGTCTTTGGGCAAAGGGCTCGATTGGAGTCCGAAAAACACGCGGCAACATTTCGAATAGGTCACCCGATCCAGGACATCGCGGATCTCGGCAGGCAGGCCGGTAGCGATCCTCAGGGCCGTGGTAGCGGTGGTGGCGCAGATCACCGCATCGGCCTCGACAAAGCCCCCGTCGATGCTCACGCCCTTCACGGCGCCATCCTCGATCTCGATGCGGCGGACCGGTGTGGACAACCGGATGTCTTCCCGGCACGCATCCGCCAGAGCGTCGACGAAGACAGCCGGACCTCGCTCGGGCATGCAGGGCCACGCCGTCCCGTTCAGGCCGAAATTCCAGGCCGCGATCATTGCATACACCACCCCCACCTCATCCGGTCTCCCGAAGGTGTAGCTGGCCAGCGTCGGACCGACGAACCGGTCGAGACACTCGGTTCCGATGCGCTTCTCGAAGAACTCGCCAATGCTCTCCCCGGTGTCGAGATCCAAGGCGCCTGAAGGATCGTCGAAGCTCAGATCGTCGGCGCGCGCCCGCAACATCCTGACGAACCGCAGGGCCTCCCGGACGCCTCTTGGCGACAGCAGTCGAAGAGACAACAGCGTCTTGAGCGTCTTCAATCGGCTTCCCAGCCGGTCGCCGCCGTAGAAACCGTGAAGCCTCCCGTTGAAAAACACGCCTCCGTTGATGGGCACGCGGGTCCGCCGCAAGGGCACGCCGAGTTCTTCGGCAATTTCCCGGACTGCGCCGTAGGTCTCTAGAAAAATGTTGGCGCCGAGGTCCATTTGAAAGCCGTGCATTTCGGCCCCGGCAATTCGGCCGCCCGTTGTCGAAGCCGCTTCGAAAACCATGACCGGAACGCCCCGCCTTCGAAGCCGGAAGGCCGCCCCAAGCCCGGCGATCCCGCCACCGATCACGACGACGGGCCGGGTCCGGCTCATTGCAACCACGTCAGAAGGCGTTCGAGAGAGCCGCCCGGAGCCCCGCCGCGGCGCGGGCCGCGGCCGGCCGGCGGGAAGTGCCGGTACGCAGCCGCCGGTACGAACCGCGTGGCGCGTCCGAGAGGCAGGAGGAGACACGCCCAACCGCCCCGCCGCTTTGCGGACGAGCGGCGCGGGCAGGCTCAGAAGAGCGAGTTCGGAGTTCGGAACGAGAGCGGCGGGAGAATACGGGCGGCGCCGCCGAGGCCTGGTGGAGCGCCCTCATGACGCAACACGCAGATGGGCGCTCGGCGCCTATTCCACACCCGGAGGCATCGCCGCCAACCGCGAATTCCCCCGTGAGCGGCATTCCGCCGGCCGAACCGCCCGCGGAAGCGGCGGCCCTCCGGGCGTGCGCGTCATTGAATCCGAACACTCGATCGATCATTCCGGAGATTCCTCTAACTGACTGGGTGTCGGGGCGATGCGCGCCATCCCGACCGGCCGGCCTTGTGAACCTCGCAAACCGCATTGCCGTAACTCCCCGACGGACCAGGTCCCTGCGCTCGCCCTCAGCTGCCGGACGCATGGCGGCCCCGGGACGGGGGCACGGTATGCCCATAACATCGAAATTGACAAGACCTTGCTCCAAATCTTGCCATTTGTCGTCGGAATACCGGTGCTGGACGCATGAATATTATGCCTTAAACATGTCTTTTCGGACATTTATTATGTCTATATCGTCACATTGATGCAGCGAACCGCCCGCCGGCGGCGGGAACCGGGGAGGACGGGACCATGGGACAGGGCGACGAAACCGCGTGGGACGACGCCCCGCGCGAGACCGGCGAATCGGCGCACGACGACACTCCGCGCGAAGACGATACCGCCGCGTGCGAGGGGACGCTGACCGCGGCGATCCTGCGCATCGGCACGAGCCTTGACCTGGACACGGTGCTGCGGGAGGCGCGGGACAAGGCGAGCTCGATCGAAGGCCGGTTCTATGGATCCGACCATGGCGAGGTCGGGGGTATCTTCGAACGCGATGGACTGATCGGGGCTTTCGGCGGTTCGCGCTGATTGCGCCCTCAGCTATCTACCCGCCTACTCTGGACCGTGCCGTCCCGACAGGCCGATGCGATCTCGTGCGAGGGGTGTCGATCCCTTGCGCACGATCCGTCCCTGTCTTCTCGATCACGTCACAAGCGGCGGTGTTCCTCGAACCGGGACTCGATCGCCGCAGAGCATGCCATCGGAAATTTCGTGAAGGGACTGCTAAGCAGAACCAGCCAAGGCCGACTACTTCTGTTCCACGGGCGTCGGCGCGCCGGCCCGACCGTTCGGTCGCGGCACCTCGGGGCCGCGCACCTCGATCCCCTACGCGCGTTGCTTCTCACCTCGGACGCCTCCCGGCAGCCTCTCCAAATACAGTCCCCTCCTTCGAACCGGCTCTGGAAATGTCGACATTCGGAACCTGCTTCCAAGACCGTTTTCTTTTGGATCGGATAGCCTCCTCCTATCGGACCGTACGTTCGATCAGGCTCCTGCGAGGGCAAACGCCGCAGGCATCGTTCGATATGAACATTTTCCATAACTATTATTCTTTCTATCCCATTGATCCATGTGTTGCGGACATGAGAGTTTCGCGTCTCGGTCCATGACCCGGTTCGGGTTGGCGATGCGTGGAGGCGGCCGATGCATCTCGCGAGCTTTCGCTGCCGCGAAACCGAAAGCACTGGAGCGAGAATCGGCGACGATCGCCCGATCGACGTCCACGCCGCCGGGGTTCCCCGCGATCGATGGACCTAGCGGGCGATGCCGGATCCGGTCGCGGGCGGCGAAGCGGCGCTCGATCCCGGCCGCGCCTGCCTGCCGCTGCCCGCCGCTTCACACGAACCGAACGTCGCGCGGGTCGCGCCGGCCGATATCGCCTGACCCCGATCGATCCGCGATGCTGAGCTTCACCGAAGAATTGCTGCTTCTCTTGCTGGACGAGGAAGGCGGGACCGCCGCCGCGGCGCCCAGCTCGGCCGTCGCCTGTGCGTTCGCCGGCGCGGTGTTGATGGACCTCGCCTTCGCCAACCGGATCGACACGGACCCCGCGACCCTGTTCGTCGTCGACCGAACCCCGACCGGCAATCCCGCGCTCGACCGGGTGCTGGCGAGGATCGGCGGGCTGGAAGAGGCGGCGGACGCCCGCAGCTGGATCGCGGCGCTGTCGGAACGGGAGGCGCGGATCGCCCGCGACCGGGCAACCGTGAGCCTCGTCCGGCGCGGCATTCTGCGTCTTCCGGAGAACAGCTTCCACTGGGTCTTCGGCGCCCGGGGCAGTGCCGTCGCCGAACGCGCGGCCCGGCGGGACGTCCGGCTGCGCGTCGGCGACGCGCTGTTCTCCGGCGACATACCCGCACCCCGCGACGCGGCTCTTATCGGCCTGGCGGACGCCTGCGGCATGCTGGGCGGGCTGTTCCCGGACCGCGACATGGAGGCGTGCCGCCCGCGGATCGAAACGTTGCGCGCGATGGAGCTCATCGCCCGCGAGATCCCGGGCGCGATCTCGGACATCGAGAACGGCGTGAGACACCTCGCTGCCGAATATCGCCGAACCAGCCGATGAATTCCATTCGACGCGGGCGCCGCCAACGGGTCTCGGGAGTTGCGCGCGCTTGCTGCTGTGGGAGGGCGAGTCCGGAAGCAACATGGTGACCACGACCGAACAGCCGGAGGGCATGGGGGACGACAGCGGCGGTTCGATCGTTCTCCGGACCGATGGTTCGTGCGATGGCCTGTCCGACCCGCTGAGCGGCGACCTCGATGTCGCGGTCTCCGAGTTGGGCGTATCCACACCGGGGTCGGCGGCGATGCCGAGTATGGGATCGAGCTGCCAGGCGCACGCTCATGCCGGATCCGCGCCGTATCGTGCTTACGTTAGATCGTCACCGGGCCGTTCAGGGCCGGAACGCCGGCCCATGGGCCTCGTTCCGACGCCGGACGTTCACACGGCGCCGACAGCTTCGCTCAGAGCGCCAGCCAGAGCAGGAACGCGGCCACGGCGCAGAGCAGCACCAGCAGCAGGGCGGCCGCGTATCCGAGCCGGACAAGTTCCGAGGGTTCTACAGGCTCCGCTAGGCCGAGGGATCGGAGGATATCCTCGAAGAATCGACTCATTTGCTCCGCCTTGCCTGTCCTCGGAAGGCACCCGCGGCCAGCGCGATCGTCGCGCCGGATATCGGCGTCACGGCCACCGAAGCGAGCAGGATGAGCGCTGGCGGCCAAAGCGTTACGTGGGCCACCCGCCGGGGCTGACCTGTGCCGCGATCGGCTTCCATGTGTTTCTCCGGGCGCGCAGGGCCCGGCCAGTCGACGCTGCGATGGAGCGGGATGAGGGGTCGATCCCCGCGACCCGCCGCTATAGGTGAAGAACGGGGAGGCATCCGGATCCCTTACCTTCGTCCGAACTGCGAGGCGCGCCGCATGAACACCTGTCGGTCGTCGAGCCAGTCCCGAAAGCCGATCCGCCCGCCATCGGTCAGCCGAGCGATGTGGCGGTCGAAGCAGGCCGCAAGCGGCGCGTCCTTCGCCGCAAACGCGAACCCGCCGGCCTCCGCCCGGCTGTCCACAGCCGTGACGACGAGAGTGCCGCGATGAGCCGCCGCGTCGGCCCGGTTGCCGATTTCGTCCTTCGCGACGGCGTCGATCCGCCCGGACACAAGTGCCTCGATCAGCGCCGGCTCTTCCGAGTAGTACATCACCCTGGGCATCGCGGCTGAGGCCGGTCGCAATTGACGCCTGCCGGTCAGCATCGGCGAAACCCCGGCGGCGTTGATGACGTAGGCGGCGCTGCCGTCCGCTGGAACCGGGCCGTCCGGCGTCTCCACCCGGGTGCCGGCCGCCAGCACTCCGGCGGCGTTGGCGATGCCGGTCAGCTCCAGCAGCCGCGCCTCGCCCGTCGTCCCCCTGACCACGCCCACGCGGTCCGCGCCGGTGAGATCCCCGTAGCGGGCAAGACGACGGGTGTGCTCCGCCCGCACGAGAAGGGAGTGACGGAACGCGATGTGGCCCGAGGTGAAGACGATCGTCGTCTTGCCGGCGGAATCCCTGGTTCGGGTCTCGAGGATCGTGATGCCGCCGCCCACGACATCGAACCACCCGGCGGCCGGGAGTTGCCAGATCCCGGCCCATTCCGCGATGCCCTTGCGCGAGAACGAGAGGTTGGCGCCTTCGATCGCCTCAAGCGCGCTCAGCAGATCGGCCTCGTAGCCAAGATGGGTGTCGAAGCCGGGAGCCCCGGGCCGGTCGGCGGCGCTGTGACTGACGGGCTCGAAATGGGCGTAGAAGCCGAAGGAGAGCTTCCTGTCCACCTTGGGACAGCCCTCGGCCGAGGCACCGGCGGTCGCCAAGCCGAGAGACAATAGGGTGATCGATGCGAAGATGGTGGGACGCAACACGGCTTTCCTCCTCGACTTGCGGAACGGCGGGCGGTCGGGCGCTGGCGGGCTCACCGCTCAGGCGGCTCGACGGTCTTGGGCGTCAACGCATCGAAGATGCCGGTAAAGCGTCCATGCGAGCCGTCCTCCTCGGCGAACAGCACATCGGTCGAGCCGACCACGCGCCGGGGATTGCCATCCACGTCCTGCCGGTTAGAGAACTGTCCTCGCCACGTCCCGGCGCTGCTGACGACGGCGCGGTCGGGATGGGTCACGCTGATGGCGGTATCCCCGAAGGCGCCTCTGGCGCCGATCCGGGCTTCGAAGCGCACGTCGTAGTCGGCGGGCAATGCGGCGGGATCGGGCCCCCGCCACGGTACGACCGGATAGAGATGGCGACCGGGTGCGGTCTCGATCGGCGCCAGACAGCCGAGGCAGCCGGTGAGGCGGTTCCGCTCGAAGTCGGCGGTCAAGGCAACCAGCCCGGCAAACTCCGTGATCTCGGTGGCGCCTGCGAGTTCGCCCCACGCCCGTCCGTAGGTGTACGTGTACAGACCGCCCATCCCACCGGCATAGCTGGCCGTGCCCTCGAGGGGCAGGGCGGGCGGGTGGGCCGGATCGATCTCCGGGCCATCGAGATACACCCCGCGGGCGGCGGTCTCGAAGTCCCGGTAGTCGACATCCGGCGGGTAGGTCAGCCACCATCCCGCCGCGAGGTAATCGGTCGGGTCGGCGTTGTCCCACGAGACGAGGGCGTAGAGGAACACCCGGCCGTCATAGTGGTTGTCCGACAGCATCCATTCGCGGTTGGAGTGACCGGGCTGGACGGGGCGGGGGAGAAACAACCCCCCTGTCCAGTCCGTGTTTCGCACGGTATCGAGCGTGCGGGTGCCGCCGTCGGGAACCACCACGTCGACGCTGAGCACGCCATCGGCGAAGGACGTCTGCGCGCGAAACGGCTGGGGCTCGGGCGTGAGCTCCGGAATCTCGACCGGGGGCAGCGGCGCGGCTTCATCCCCGCCCCCACCCGTACACCCGCCGAGGGTCAACGCCGTACCTGCAATGGCAACGACAAGCACGCGCTGGAAATTCATCGGCTTGGTTCCCTTCTTCCCAAGCGGTTCGCCCCCATCCCCGGAACCCATGCCAAATGGGCCTTTCGTCCCTGCTCCGGGGAGGGGCACCGCAGGATCGGTCCGCGCCGGTCCGCGCCCCGCCCGGGCGCGGCAGCAGGCGCGGGTCGTTGACGATCGACACATCGGGGTTCCCGGCGGAGATAGGATCGGTATCCGCGTCCTGGACGAAGCGGTCGTCCGGCAATCTCTCGTCGAGGACTATGGGCCGCACCCGGCTCTCGCGCACAAGGCCGACCGAGTCGAATTCGTTCCCCATGAGCGTCGGCAACCTGACCGTATCCGCATGACGGTCCACCCGATGGTCCTGGACGATCATCCCCGCCGCGGTATTGGCCGTCTCCGCGCGGCACAGGCGTCCTCCCGGACGGGGCGTGCTTCATGCGGCATCTTCACGTGCGGGGAGCAGTGACGTGACATCGACGGCGAGGCATCCGCTCCTCACCGCGACGATCCGGCTGTTGGGCGGGGAGTAGGGCTGCAGGTCGGCGGCGCGCAAGGAACGCTGGGCCTCCTGGCACGACCTCTCGTCGATGAACGCGGCAGGCTCCGGGATTACCGGCGACGGGCTTGCCGTGGTCGTGAAGGCGACCACAAGGATCCATATGGCGGTCACCGACTGGCGCCCGGCAGGAGTCGTGGGGCGAAGATACCGACGGTGTGGATACCGTTCGCCGCGGCGACGACCGTGACTGCCGGACGGGCGGCGATCGAGGGCCCGACGGAGACTCCCGGTGCGTCGCGATCCGCCATGCGGCTTGTCCTCCATGGACGGGCTGCCAATCCAGGCCGGTTCGATCGCATCGCGGCAACCCCGGGTACGACGGCAGCCGACACAATCCTCCTGCTCGGACGGGATTTCGCATCGTATCGACACACTATAGGAAACGAACGACCGAACCGAGGCCCCTATAGTATCTTTTCCGGGGACTCTTTACCTTCATTGTGTCTTGTGGACGCGCGCGCAGCAGGCGCCTTCTCCTGACGCGCGTCGAATCGGGATCGCTCCATCGCTCCCGGATCCGCGCCAGGCCGGCACCGGGCGCGCTTCCGCTCCACCGGTGCGCGGTCGCGCCCCTCCTACCGTCCCGGAAAGTGGTTTTTCCTGTGCCCGTTGGGTTAGATTCGGCCCCATACGACAGCATGGGGCGGCCGAGTCGCATGCGCGCGAATCCGACCGGGCGGGCAGTGCACCGCCGATGCAGCGGCCGGGAGCGAATCCGCCCCGCGCCGGAGACGCGACGGTGAGGGACATGGGGATGAACCCAACGGAGAGCACAGCGCCCGGGATGGAGGTGGCGCGCGAGCGCGTGTCCAGACTGAGCGCGGCGATACTGCGCATCAGCGCAAGTCTCGATCCGGCCACCGTGCTGCGCGAGGTCGTCGAGAGCGCCCGGGCGCTGACCGGCGCGCGTTACGGCATCATCACCACCGTCGACGAGTCGGGCCAGCCCGCGGACTTCATCACTTCGGGGTTCACCGAGGAGGAACACGCCCGATACGAGGCCTGGCAAGAGGGGCGGGTTCTGTTCGAGCATTTCCGCGACCTGGAGGCGCCGTTGCGGGTGGCGGACCTCCCGGCCTATGTGCGCGCGCTCGGTTTCTCGACCGAACTGATCCCGGCGAAGCCGTTCCAGGGGACGCCGATGCGCCATCGCGGCGAGCATGTCGGCATCTTCTTCCTTGGCGGCAAGGAGGGGGCTGACGGGTTCACCGCGGAGGACGAGGAACTGCTGGTCCTGTTCGCCTCCCAGGCGGCGACCGCGATCGTCAACGCGCGCATCTACCGCGACGAGCGGAAGGCGCGGGCCGATCTCGAGGCGCTGGTCGAGACCTCGCCGGTCGGGGTCGTGGTGTTGGATGCGACGACCGGCCGTCTGGTGTCGTTCAACCGGGAGGCGCGGCGGCTGGTCGATGGGCTGCACGCGCCGGGCTTCGATCCAGAGCAACTGCTGAAGATTCTGACCTGCAGGCGCGGTGACGGGAGCGAGATCGCGCTCGATGACTTCCCGCTGTCCGAGGCTCTGCGCACCGGCGAGACGGTGCGGGCGGAGGAGATGGTGCTCTCCGTGCCCGACGGGCGCAGCGTTACCGCGCTCATCAACGCGACCCCGATCCGCTCGGATGACGGCGCGGTCACGTCCGTCGTGGTAACCATGCAGGACCTGGCGCCGCTCGAGGAGCTCGAACGCACGCGGGTCGAGTTCGTGGGGTTGGTGAGCCACGAACTGCGGGCCCCGCTGGCAGCGATCAAGGGCTCGGCGGCGACCGTGCGCGGCGCCTCGCGCGCGCTCGACCCGGCCGAGATACGACAGTTTTTCCGCATCATCGAGGAGCATGCCGACCAGATGGACGCCCTGATCGGCGATCTGCTCGACGCCGGGCGTATCGAGACGGGGACGCTCACGGTCGACCCCGAACCCACCGAGGTGGCCGAACTGGTCGACCGGGCCCGGAACACGTTTCTGAGCGGCGGCGGCCGGCACGATCTCGTCATCGACCTGCCGCCGCAGCTGCCCCGGGTCGCGGCCGATCGGCAACGCATCGTCCAGGTGCTGGGCAACCTGTTTGCCAACGCCGCCCACAACGCACCCGAATCCTCGGCCATTCGGATCGACGCGGCGCGCGACGGCGTTCATGTCGCGATTTCGGTCTCCGACCAGGGCCGGGGGATCGCGTCCGAGCGCCTGCCGCATCTGTTCCGCAGGCGCGTCGGCGTCCATGGCGGCCGTGAGCCCGCGGGCGCCGGGCTCGGCCTTTCGATCTGCAAGGGGCTGGTCGAAGCGCATGGCGGACGCATCCGGGCAGAGAGCGATGGCGATGGGCGGGGCGCGCGGTTCACCTTCACGCTTCCCGCCGCCGGTTCATCCGGCGCGGAGGCCGGAGGACCCGGCGGCGGAACGCGAGCGTCGCGCGACGGTCGGGAGCGCAGATGTATCCTCGTGGTGGACGACGACCCGCAGATGCTGCGCTACGTGCGCGATGCGCTCGCGAGCGGAGGCTACAGTCCGGTCGTGACGGCGGATCCGTTGGAGGTGAGCGCGCTGATCGAGGCGAACGGCCCCTCACTGGTCCTGCTCGATCTGTTGCTGCCCGGCACCGACGGGATCGAGCTGATGGAGACCGTCCCCGAACTCGCCGATCTGCCCGTCATCTTCATCTCTGCCTATGGCCGGGAAGAGACCGTCGCGCGTGCGCTTCAGGCGGGCGCGGCGGACTATGTGGTCAAGCCGTTCTCGCCGACCGAGCTGCTGACGCGGGTCGGAGCGGCGCTTCGCGGCCGGGCCGATCCGGAACCGTTCGTCTTGGGCGATCTCGCCATCGACTACGAGCGGCGCCGGGTGAGCGTGGCCGGGAAGGCGGTGCACCTCACCGCCACCGAGTTCGAACTTTTGCGACTGCTCTCGGTCAATGCGGGACGGGTGATGACCAGCAAGTCGCTGCTGCGCCAGCTGTGGGGCGAGGGGCGCGGGATCCAGCCCAACCAGGTGCGAAACTTCGTGCGCAAGCTGCGCGGCAAGCTCGGGGAGAACGCGAGACGTCCGACCTGGATCTTCAACGTGCGCGGCGTCGGCTACCGCATGGCCCGGCCGGACCAGTCGTGACGATCCGTGCCATTGGGCTCGAAAGCAAGTCTGAGACGGGACCCTCGAAAAGGATCGATTGCGTTCGACTCCCCGGGCAGGTGCATCCCCTTCGGCTGACCGTCTCCTGAACGGCAATCCCCGGGATCTGGCGGGATTTCGGCCGCTCAGGCCAATGTCCGGCCGCGGAGACGGAAGCGAATCCCGGCCGCCGCCGGCGGAAGAACGGGCGCCGGACCGGCCGCGCGGGCAACGGGCCGTTCCTGTCTTTCCGGACCCCTTTCGTCCAATGGCAAGGCGTGAGTCGAAGGATAGAAGGTCCCGGCCTGCGCAGGCGGACCGGTATGACCGGAGGGCCGTGTCCCCGGGCGTGGTGTAGGGGTTCCGGCCCGGCTGAATGGCAGCTCGTATCGCCTTGGGCGGCGGAGCATTGTCCGGGAGGGGTTCGCGCGCCAAAGGAAACCGTTCGGCCATGGGCAATCTTCCGTTCGGGTCCCACGGCAACACGCACGAGCGCGCCGTCTTATCCTCTAACCAATCGGCAGATCGGCGTCGAGCTGGCAGATGACCAGGGTGTCGTGCTCGTACCGGTAGATCACCCGGATACGCGGCTTCTTCCGCATCGCGATGGTGGATTCGAGCTGGCCGCCCGGGCTGAACCAGCCGTTCTCCGAGTGGACCGCCAGATCCGCGACTAGAATGCCGTACGCCATGGCGAAGCCGGGCAGGCTCTCCGAGAACCGTTGACGCGCGAGCTCGGCCGCGGGTTCAAGGATGACGGTTCGCATTCCCGCCGGATTCGTTGAGGGTTGCCAGGGCGCCGGCGTGCATGCGGTGTCCACACCGGTCGTGTTTCGCGACCCTCGGCCACGCCGCTTCATCGCGGCTTATCCGGCTCGGAGGATTCAGTCGGCAGGTGCCGCTATCGTCCGCCTCCCCGACATCGGGCAGGTCGAAGTATCGCCATGTCTCGCAGAACGGTTTGGGGCTGTTCACTGTACTCTTCCGCTGGCTGGTTCGGTGTTCCGACCGGGCGATCGGCCTGGAGCGGTCGTCCTGTCGGGCGGATGGGCCGGGAAGGGAGACCACTCGCTTCCCGGCCCCGGGACCCGTTCGACGGCCTTGCCGCCGCGCTGGGCCCCGGTCGACCGGCTACAAGGAGAGGCGAACTCCAAGCCGGCCAACGCTGTGCGGGGGGCGGGCGGAGGACTAAAACGCCCGCCCCCCCTGTCGGCCATAGGTCTCGGAAGGGACCGGCCGACATCTGCTAATTCCTGTGTACGCCGAAGGCGCCGCTCATCGCGGCCCAATTCTGGAAGGCGGCCGTGAACCGGCCGGTCGCGGTAAGCGGAGCGCCGCCGTCCGGGTCGGCTTCGTGGAACCGGGCGAGCCACGCGCCTCGACCGCGATCCCGCTCGGCGCCGATCGACCAGACAGGGTTGGCGCCACCCGGCCGGCCGACGATTCCGTCGGCTGGGTTGGAAAACTCCGCCGCCGGCAATTCAATCGTCCAGTTGCGCGGGTTGGGGTCGGTGCCGGCCACGAAGTTCTCGATCCGGCCCGAAACCCTGCCCGTATCGAAGTCCGCGGCAAGCGTCGCGTCCGCGATCCAGGGGCCGCTCTCCACCGGCCCGCCGTGCGGGGCGTGGAGGGCATAGTTGCCAGCCGCCGCGCCCGCATAGGTGGCCGTGCCGGCGACCGCGCCGACATCGACGGGCGCGCCGATGGTCTCCCCGACCGTGCCGCTCAGCACGTCGACGGTGAAGCGATCGTTCTCGGGATCGTGGCGCACCCACCACCCGAAATAGAGATAGTTTGTGGGATCCGACCGGCCTGCGGCATCGGTATAAACCCACGCGACATCCGTCACCGATCCGTCCATCGCATCGTGCAACTGGCCGCCCCACCGTCCCATCGGCGGGACGGCGGCGCCGGTGTTGACGAGCGTCGCGTCGTATCGGTCGTCGGCATCGTCGATCGCGATCCGGGCGTCGCTGTGCGTGACGCGATCCGGGTCGGTCTGGGCGAAGTCGTCGATCGGATTGGCGCGGCCGCGGCGGAGATTGTCTACGGCGACGAAATACGGCCAAACGTCGGAAAACAGGGCGGCGTTGCTGCGGGCCTCGGCGGCCTCGAGCTGCCGTTGCGCCGCCGCGAGGTCGGCTTCCAGCATGGCGACCTTCTTGTCGTTGCCGCCATCGCCGCTGGAGCAAGCGGCCAGGAGGGCGGCGGCTACGGTTCCCAGCGCGGCGAGCGTTCGCATGGATTTCCTGCTCCTGTCGTTTGAGAAATTCCGGATCAGGAGATCACTGTCAGGCTGCTCGCCACCGCGAGCCTCATAGGGACCAGCGCGAGCAGCGCGAGCGCGATCAGGACCCGGAACGCCCAGAAGGGGAGACGGCGCCAGTTCGCATGCCGGGACGGCTTGCGCGGCCCGTCGTACGGATCTTCCCATCTGTGGCGCAGGTAACGCATCGGCACGTCCCGGTCCGGTAGCGGGCGGCTGCATGTCGCTGGGGTGTCGGCTCGTTGGGCCGCAAACGCGTCTCGCCGCAGAGCAGATGCGCTTGGGAATTCCGTTCGCCAGCTTCCGTCTCCACGTGCTCTCGGCGCCGTCCGGTCGTCAGACGATCGCCGGCCGCCGGTTCCTCCGATCCCCGGAAGCGTCCGGAAATGCTGTCGCCCGATGCATCCATACCGGTCACTGCACAACGATCCGGAGCGGTCGAGGGGTCGCGCAAGCGTCGCTTCACCCGCCGATCCTGAAGCCCCCGCCTGGAGGGAACCGTAGAACACAACTTGATCGGAGCATAATAGCCACAGTTATTGCGTTGAACGAGACATTGTTGACACTTGGCAATGTTGGAAATTCCGGTAGTGTGTCGATACCGGCGTGTCAGGGAAGGCAGGGACGGGATCCCACATTCCCGTCGGGAGAGCGTGTGCAGCCATTCCGGGATGAGGCGAAGGGCATGTATGGCTCCGGTCTGCCGGATCGCGAGGCGACGGAAACCGGCTGGGGCAACCCGCGGGGCAAGCGGTTGCGAGCCGTACCCGTGTCCGCCGGACGGCGGACGATCGCCGTCGCGTTCGCGCCTGTGCCGGCGAGCGGGGCCGGGGCTCCGGAGGTCGCATGCGCAGAAAGCTGCGACCGCTGGCTGCGAAGAGCACGGTTTCTCCGCAATTCAGGCACCCCGACCGCGGATGAGAGGCCCCGGCGTACGAAGTGGCTGCGCAGACGAAGGCGTTGAATTTCGGCCGAACCGATCGGCTCGCCACTTCCGGGGTTCATGCAATGGAGTTCGCCTGACAAGGCGATAACAAAGGGAGAGACGATTATGAACAGACGATCCGTCCTTGCATCCCTTGTGCTGCCGTTGGTCGCATCGCTCGCGATCGGCGCCGGCGCACAGGCGGCGAACCCGAAGCTCAAGATCGGATTCGTCGGCGTGACCAGCGGTCCGGCCGCGGCGTGGGGCATCTCCAACGTGCGGTCGATGCAGGCCCGCGCGGTGTGGCTGAACGAGATCGGCGGCGTCAAGATCGGCGGCAAGACCTACGACATCGAGATCGTCACCTTCGACGATCAGAAGGATCCCAAGCGCGCCATCGCCGGGATGGAAAAGATGGCCCAGGAAGGGATCCGCTACGTGGTGGGGCCGAACGTCGATGACGGCGCGGCGGCGGTGCGCCCGGTCGCCGAGCAGAACGGCATCATCTATTTCCCCTATGCCTTCCCCAAGGCGCTCTACAGCCCGCCCGCGTCCAATGCCGTGCTCGGCATGGTCGCGAGCTACCAGTCGGGACCCGCGATCTACAAGCATCTGAAGGAGAATAAGGGCGTCAAGACGATCGCCTTCATCTCGGCCAACGAGTCCGACCCGCTCAGCCAGCGCGCCGACGGGATCGCCGCCGCCAAGGCGCTCGGCCTCAAGATCGTTTCCGACAGCGTCACCTACCAGGTGGACACCACCGACTTCACGCCGGTCATCACGCCGGTCATCAGGACGAACCCGGACCTGCTGGTGCTGTCCGGGGTCGCGCCGGCCAACGCGCCGCAGATCATCCGCTCGGCCCGCGAGCTCGGGTTCAAGGGTCTGATCTCGACCGAGACCGCGCAGGATGCCACGGTGCTTATGGAGGGCGCGGGCAAGCTCGCCGACGGGTTCATCTCGGTCGGCGGTGCGTCCACGCCCGAGATCGCGTCCGACGCGATGAAGGAGTTTGTCGCGCGCTACACCAAGATGTTCGGTGAGTACAACGACGAGTCGAACACCAAGGTCTATGCGCTGGAGTACATCATCGAGACGCTCAAGGCGAACCCGGCGGCGATCGACGACGTCAAGGCATTCAAGAAGACGATGGACACGTTCTCCGCGCCCAACCCCTACATGAAGGGCGACGCGAAGCTCAAATATGTCGGCTCGTCCTCGTTCGGCCAGCGTCGCCAGATCGCGGTGCCGCTCGTGGTCAACGAGTTCCGGGGCGGCAAGTTCGAGACCCTGTTCGTGGCCGAGGTCGATTAGTACACCCTCCAGTTCCTGAGACGCTCGGGCCCGGAGCGCAGGCTCCGGGCCCTTTTCCAAGGGACGTCTGAGCGCGCATGGAGCAGGTGCTCGCGAACGGGGTCTATCTGGGCGCGCAGTACGCGCTGATCGCGCTCGGCCTCACTCTCATCTTCGCGTTGATGAACGTGCTCAACTTCGCGCACGGCCAGCTCTACGTGCTGGGCGGCTTCGTCACCTACACGATCTACGGCCAGCTCGGCCTTCCCTATGTGGTCGCGCTTCTGGCCTCCGCGGTGAGCCTCGCCATCGTAGGCGCGGCTCTCCAGGGCTTCCTGTTCGGGCCGGTGATCCGGCGCTCGCAGCGCGAGGAGAGCACGATGCTGCTGGCGGCCGGCATCGCCTTCCTGCTGGATGCCGTCATTCTCCTATTGTTCGGCGAGAAGCAGCGCGGCGTGCCGAAGATCGTCGACGGGGTGCTCAACTGGGATTTCCGGGTGATCATGCCCTATGACCGGATCCTGATCTGCGCGCTCGCCATCGCGTTCGTCGCGGCCTTCATCCTCTACATGCAGTATTCGAGGACCGGCCGCGCGCTCCGGGCGCTGGCGCAGGACCGCATCGCGGCCGAGCTGATGGGCGTGGACGTCAGCCGCTACTCGATGATCGGCTTCGCGCTCGGCGCCATGCTGGCGGGCATCGTCGGCGGCCTCCTGGTAACCATCACCGGGGTCAATCTCGGGATGGGCGGTCCGACCTCGATCAAGGCGTTCCTGATGGTGATGATCGGCGGCGCCGGCGTGATCTCGGGCGCCATCGCGGGCGGCTTTATCCTCGGCATGATGGAATCGATCGGGCTCTCGGTGCTCTCGCAATACGGCGACGTCACCTATCTCGTCATCTTCGCCTCGCTGATGGTCTTCCTCGCCATCCGCCCGCAAGGGCTGATGGGCAAGCCCTGGGGCTGAGCCGTGTCCCGGCCGACCCGCGTCGTTTCGGCCCGTCTTCTGTGGGTGGCCGCGTTCCTCGTCCTCGTCCTGCTCGTCGTGCCGTGGACGATCGAGGCGGCCGGGCGCACCGACCTATACTACACCCTGACCTCGGTGGCGCTTCTCTCCATCGCGAGCGCCGGCGTCTGGCTGACCTTCTATATCGGGCGGATCAATATCGGCCAGGGCGCCTACGCGCTGGCGGGCGGCTACACCTCCGCGATCCTGGTGACTCAGCACGGGGTCTCGTTCTGGCTGACTCTGCCGGCCGCGGGCCTGGCCTGCGCGGCGCTCAGCGTGCTGATCGGGCTCCCCATCCTGCGCCTTCGCGGGGTCTATTTCGCGATGATCACGCTGGTGCTGACCGAGGTCGCGCGGCTCACCGCGCTCGCGCTGCCGATCACCCGGGGCGCGAAGGGAATCGTCTCGATCCCGCTGCCGGGCGAGGTCGCTCTGTTCGGGGTGACGATCATCCCCGACTTCGCCGGGCTCGCCAACGTGAAGCTCGGCTTCTACTACCTCGCGGCGATCCTGATGATCCTCTGCTTCGCGGGTCTCTGGCGCCTGGTCAATTCGCGGCTGGGCCGCCTCTGCCGCTCGCTGCAGCAGAACGAGGAGCTCGCCTCCTCGATCGGCGTCAACATCGCCTACCTGCGCATCGTGATCTACGCGATCTCGTCCTTTCTCGGCGGGATCGGGGGGGCGGTGTTCGTCGCCATCTCCCAGTCGATCTACCCGTCGAGCTTCCAGGTGAAGGACTCGATCGACTTCATGCTCAACTGCTTCCTGGGCGGGCTCGGCTACGTGTTCGGGCCGATGCTGGGGACGCTGATCCTCTATTTCGGGTGGGACCTGTTGTTCGAGACCGGAAGGTTCCAGCTGCTGATCTATGCGAGCCTGATCATCGCCTTGATCCTGCTGCTGCCCAACGGGCTGCTCAGCATCCGGCTTCCACGACACCGGAGGGGCGGGACGTGAGCGCGCTCCTCGAGATCAGGGGCGTCTCGAAGCGCTTCGGAGGGCTGGCCGCGGTCAACGACGTGTCGTTCCAGGTGGACGAGGGCGAGATCCTGTCGGTCATCGGCCCCAACGGCGCCGGCAAGTCGACGCTGTTCAAGCTGATCGCCTCGTTCCTGCGCACGAGCGCCGGCGAGGTCCTGCTGCGGGGCGAGCGCATCTCGAACCTCGCCCCCCATACCGTCGCCCGCAAAGGCGTGGTGCGTACCTTCCAGGAGACCATGATCTTCAAGGACATGACGGTGCGCGACAACGTCGTCGTCGCCCATCACCTGCGCTCGCGGGCGAGCCTCCTGGGCTACTTCCTCGGCAACGCCGCGGCGCGCTCCGACGAGGCCGCGTTCGGGCGCTCGGCCGACGAAATTCTCGCCTTTCTCGGGCTCGACGCCATCGCCGGCGAGGTCGCGAGCAACCTGCCGCAGGGCCATCTGCGCGCGCTCGGCATCGCCATCGGGCTCGCCACCGATCCGGCCGTCCTTCTGTTGGACGAGCCCTTCGCCGGCATGAACCATGACGAGACCATGCGCACCGTCGAGCTGGTGCAGGGCGTGCGCGAGCGCGGCGTCACCGTGCTGCTGGTCGAGCACGACATGTCGGCGGTGATGCGGATTTCCGACCGCATCGTGGTGCTGAACTTCGGCGAGAAGATCGCCGAGGGCCTGCCGGCGGACATCCAGCGCGACGAGCGGGTGATCGAGGCCTATCTGGGTCTTGAGGACGAGAGCATCGGGGTCTGAGCGATGGGCGAGATGCTGCGCTTCTCCGATGTCGAGCTCTACTACGATCACGTCTACGCGCTCAAGGGCGTCTCGCTCGACCTGATGCAGGGCGAGACCGTGGCGCTGATCGGCGCCAACGGCGCCGGCAAGTCCTCGATCCTGCGCGCGATCACCGGGCTCCGCCCGATCCGCTCCGGTGAAATCCGCTTCGAGGGCGAGCGGATCGACGGCACCGCGCCCGCCGCCATCGTCAAGATGGGGATCGTCATGGTCCCGGAAGGCAGGCGCGTGTTCCCCTACATGTCGGTCCGGGACAATTTGCTGATGGGGGCGTTCACGCGCTCGGATCGGGCCGGCATCGCGCGCTCGCTGGAGGCGGTGCTGGCGCGCTTCCCGCGCCTCGAGGAGCGCTGGTCGCAGGCGGCCGGGACGCTCTCGGGCGGCGAGCAGCAGATGCTGGTGATCGGCCGGGCGCTGATGGCGCGTCCCCGACTCCTTCTTCTCGACGAGCCCTCGCTCGGCATCGCGCCGACGCTGGTGCAGGAGATCGCGCGCTCGATCGTCGCCATCAACCGCGACGAGAACGTCTCGGTGCTGCTCGTCGAGCAGAACTCGCGGATGGCGCTCCGCATCTCGAACCGCGCCTACGCGCTCGCGACCGGCCAGGTGGCGGTGAGCGGGTTGTCAGCCGAGCTGCTCGAGGACGACCGGATCAAGGCCGCCTATCTCGGAGGCAATGTCTGATGAAGCTGCTTCTGGTCAATCCCAACACGACGGACACGATGACGATGGGGATGCGGCTCGCGGCCGAAGCGGTCGCCGCGGAGGGCACCGAGATCGTCGCCGTCACCGCGGCGGACGGGCCGGAGAGCATCGAGGGCTATTACGACGAGGCGTTCGCCGTGCCGGCGCTGCTGGACGCGATCCGGCAACACCCGGACGCCGCGGCCGTGGTCGTCGGGTGCTTCGACGATACCGGCGTGGATGCGGCCAGATGCGCGACCGAGGCGCCGGTGATCGGTCTCTGCCAGGCGGCGCTGCACGCAGCCTCGATCGTGGCGGGGAGTTTCAGCATCGTCACCACGCTCGGGCGCTCGGTGCCGGCGATCGAGCATCTGGTGCGCCGCTACGGCCATTGGGAGATGTGCCGCCGGGTCCGCGCGTCGGAGATCCCGGTGCTGGCGCTCGAGGACCCGTGGTCGGACGCGCGCGACCGGCTGCGCCGCGAGATCGGCCGGGCGCTCGCGGAGGACGGCTCGGAAGCCATCGTGCTCGGCTGCGCCGGCATGGTGGACATGGCCCGGGCGCTCGCGGACGAATTCTCGGTCCCCGTGCTCGAAGGCGTCACGACCGCGGTCAAGGCGGTGGAGGGACTCGCCCGGCTCGGAATCGCCACGTCGAAGAGAGGCGGGTACGCGCCGCCGCGGGCGAAGACGTATCGGGGGGAGTTCTCGCGCTTCGCGCCGAGATGAGCGGCGTCTGCGTCCGCCCGGGCCAGGCCGCCGTCGCCGGCGCTGTCGGGTTGCCGGGGTTCGGCCGCCAGCACCGTCTCGGCCTCTTGTCCGGTTTCGGCTTCCAGGGTTGCGGATTTCGGCCTTAGAAGACAGCGGGTCCCATCGCAGGATGAAGGGCGGCTTGATGGGCTTCGGAAAATATCCACCGCTGCCGAACGATCTCGCTGAGATCACTCGCGGCCTGCCGTTTCGGCTGTCTCTGATCGAGGGGCGGATCGCCCGATCGAGCAGGCACTCGGCATCGTCACGCGACAGGACGGGGGTTGGGGTTCCGGACGAAGAGTCCCTTGCGTCGATGCCGGGCCCGCGATGAGCGGCAAAAGCATCAAGAAGTTGCTCGACTGACAATGATGTGGTGGTCGATCATCCTCCGGCGGGCGGCGGTCGTCATTGCCGTCGTCGCCGTGCTGACGCTCGCCGGCATCGGCGTCTGGTACTTTATCGGGTGATCTCATGGTGAAGGAAGACAGCCGCCCTACAGGCGACCGGTTCAACGGCCGCGAGCCCTTCGGGCGGAACGGGCCCGACAAAAAGAGGGCGGTCATTGCGCTGGTCGCGGTCAGCCTTCTCGGGCTGCTCGTGTGGGCGGCGTACGGGTGGTTGTGAAGTTTCGCTGGCCGCGTGCGGCGATTGTGATTGGCCTGGCGATCGCGATAGCGATTGGCGGGCTGCTGTTCTTGCAGATGGAAGCGGAACAGATCCCCCCGTGGGGGCTCGCGCCCCTGAGCGAGTAGAGGAAAGAGGCGATGGCTGAATTCAGCCCGGTGACAGGGAGGCACTCCGTGGCTCAGAAGGGTGGGTCCGTCCTCAAGGCGCAAGAGCACCGATCGGTCTACACGCGGATGGAGCAGACCAGGGGCGGATCCATGCAACTGACGAGCACGCGCGCCAAGCGGAAGTGCGGCGTGGCTCGGGATCACGGTTGGAGGGTCGGCGATGGGGAACGATCGTGGCGGCCGCCTGCAGGGCGACGGGGCGCCGAGCCTGGGCGTCGCGCACGGCCTGTCGGCCGACGTCGCGTTCGGCAGCATCACGAACGTCGACCGCGGCACCGCGCATTCGACGCAGACCGTGCTGTTCGCCAAGGTGCCGATCGCTTTCCGAGGCACCTTTGGGAACGGCCTGGCGGGCAACCCTATTCAGGGCGGCTGGTGCGATCCGGAGCATCTCGAGGCCGCCCGGATTTTCGAGCAGGCGAACATGGTCGAGGAGTTCGGCGCGAAGAAGCCGTCGTTGGAGAGCCGCGGTGAAAACGCCGTTCGCACTGGCCTTGCTCGCCACATTGGCAACGAACGTGCCGGTCGCGGCCGCCTGCCCCGAGGAACCGACGACCCTGCGGTTCGGCTTCTACCCGTACTTCCAGCCTGTCAGCTACAGCGCGGATCGCGATCCCGCGGCGCCGGGCTTCAACGTGCATCTCGGGTACGAGGCGGACCTTCTGACGGCCCTTGAAGCGACGCGTGGCGCGAACCTGAAGTTCGAGCGCACAGGGATCGCGGCCTGGGACCGTATTTGGCTTGGCGTTGCCGGCTCGCGCTACGACGTCGTGGGTGGGCTTCGAACCATTTGTCCAGCACGTAGTGCAGGAACACGTTCGATAGCAAAGGGCTGACAACCCCGCCCTGAGGAGTTCCAGTCTCGGACCGTTGCAGCACTCCTTGGTCGAGAACCCCGGCCTTCAGCCACTTGTCCAGCATTCGCCGGACCACACCGTCCTTGATCCGCAGGTCGAGGAAAGAGCGAAGGTGGGAATGCGGAATCGAGTCAAAGTATCTGGCCAGATCCGCGTCGATCACCCATCTCAGCCTCTGCTCCATGATGCCGTTGCGCAGAGCGTCGAGGGCATCATGGGCCGAGCGCCCGGGGCGGAAGCCGTACGAGCACGGCAGAAAGTCCGTCTCGTAAATCGGCTCGAGGATCATCACGATCGCCCGCTGCACCACCTTGTCCTCGAAGGTCGGAATGCCGAGCGGGCGCTTCCTGCCGTCCGCCTTCGGGATGTAGTGGCGGCGAACCGGCGGCGCGAAGTAGCGGCCCGACTTGATCCGTTCCAGCAGGTCCTCAAGATTGGCCCGCAGGTCCTTCTCGTAGTCGGCAGCCGTTACGCCGTCGATCCCCGTCGCACCATCCTTCCGCGTCGGGCGATACGCCTCCAGCATCCAGTCGATGTCGATCAGGTGGTGCAGCGACGTGAAGACCCGCTCCGGGTGTTCCCTCGCCTGTTCGGCTATCCACTGCCGTTTCGTCGACGTGTTGGTGGAACCCAGCGTTTCCTCCATCGTTTCCCGTCAGTGGGTCTGCGCATGTGACGCCTCCCTTTCCTCGGACGGGTCCCCGTGGACCGGGTTCCCCGCCGTCATCGGTACTATGAAGGCGCTACGACTCCCTGGCCTGCATCCCTCGGACTTATTGATTCGCCGGTCGGTTCCGCAGAGTGCCTGCGCGTTCGTGTCCGCGTTGCGCGCTCCCGTCGACCGGCAGGCGCGGTCGTCGGGCCGGAGCGTCCTTGGTCAGCCGGTTCACCCCTATTCCGGCATTCTCCCTACGGACAGGTTAGGGCCTCCTAGGTTTCCTAGCGAACCATCCCGTGCATCCCTAGTCTCTCCCCTGCTTAGGAGGAAGTGCCATACGCATTGTCGCCGCGCTGCTCGCGACTATTCTCTTGGTGGTTCCAGCCTCGGCCGCCAAGGTTAGTGACCAAGACCGCTTCCAGCTGGAACGCCTGTCGGCCTATGGGATTGTCAGTCGATGTGCGGTCGGATCCAGCGAGTGTCTTCGGCCCGATCAAGGAGGACATCCTTGTCTTTGCCCGCAGCCGACTCCGCGCCATGCATCTCTACACAGCACACTTCCGAAAGGCGGAAGGGGCGTTCTTGCATGTCAAGGTGGAAGTTGTCGGCAATGATATCGCTCAAGACGTCGTTCGGGCCGCCTTCCATGTACAGGTCTCGTACGCCAAGTTCATGACGGACACTGACATCAAGCTGGAACATTTGCTCCCGTCTTGGCAGACCGGTACGACGGGAACGTATGGTCGAGGCCCAATGCTCATCCTTCGGATTGTGGCTGAGATCATTGATAATTATATCGACGAGTACCTGCGGGTGAATGGGCCTGCTTGTGGACGGCAATAGGAACGGCTGTCGTGATAAAGAAACAGGATATCCTTTCTTCGGACTTCAACGACACCGAAGGATGGACACTCGTGAACGAGTTTACCATACACACGGACCATCAACTCTCCGACCGTCCGATGATGCTGACTAAAGTACCCAAGAGATTGCAGCTCGACCTTGCAGATATCCGCGCTGTCGATAGCTACGGGTGTAGCGCTGACGATTGGAATGACATTGAAGACGGTGCCCCGGAATATCGACACGAACCGCTCATTAGCGCGAGGGCAGACACCGAGGACAAGATCACGATATTTAGCATCGAAGACGGCGCGCTTCTGCAATTTCATGAGATCATGAACGTCCTTATCCGACCGATATCGGTCGGCAAAATTGGCGGCGAAACAAATGCAACAACATTGGATGGCATTGGCTTTTCGGGAATGAGTTCGCGGGACGTGCCAGAAAAGGGCCTCATGGACGGCGAGCCGGGCTCGCTTTGGCTACACACCGATCCATGGCCGGAGCGCGGAGCGAACGAGGCACCGGCTTTACATCTCAACCTGTATTTGGACGAGCCGCAGTTCAATGACTTCTTCAATAGCCTGCTCGCGAACTCTGACAAGGTGGAAAAGGCTACTATGGCCACGATCGTGGAAATGTTTGAGACTGAGGTGCAGGCTTCGTTGAACGAGCCGTGGATGAATAGCGAGTACGGCCTGCTCCAAGGCGATCACAAAGACTTGGTGAGCGGTCGCGCACGGATCGAGCGCATTTCAATTGGCTACTCAAAGCCGGCGTCCGTTCAGTATCCTGCCGTTCAGGTCGACAACGACCACGCCGCGCCGATGCTTGCCATGCCCGATGATCGGTCGGTTGAGATGCTGCGCTCCGTTCGCGCACGGCTCGGCTGGGTGATCGGCTTGTTGGTGGTGCTGATCTTGGTCTTGGTCTCTGCGGCTTAGCTCACCCCTCCCTCCACAGCCCATACGCTGCGGAGCAATGCTTGATTTCGGGACATAGCCCGAATGGCAGAGCACGCTCGCATCCGAGCCGTGGGGAGAAACCTTCAACTGCTCAAAATCAGACTGAATACCCCCGCAGCTTCTAGCGGATGTTTACCTTACCACTTGCTGGCGAGATACTCACCGAACTTGTATGACTCCTTCCACACGTAGATGTATGCGGCGATCGCACCAATCGCCGTTGCCGCAGCAGCCCCCGTTACCGCTGCCTGGGCACGTGCAGACGGCAAACTGGTTGCAAGCACGATAGCCACGGCACCAACCGCTACTGCTTTGCCTAGATTTCTCATGACTCTCCCCGTCTTGATGAACAGGCGCATAGCCTGACTTTGGGCCACGAGTTGACATGTGGGTATGCCATTCCGGTTTGCAAGTCTGAGCGAGTGTTCTTGACGCCCAATCGGACGATGAGCCCTGTCCGTTGCGAAACTGCAACACTGTGTGGATCGCCGTTCCACACCTGGTCAAACGGTCTCTTCGCCGTGGTTGGGGGCCCCTGCAACCAAAAATCCCCGCTATTTCAACTGGATAGCGGGGATTCTCTTTTCCTTCCCCTGATCCAACCCCTGTACCGTAAGCATACCGCAAAAGAGTCAATGCACCGTGCGGGCTGGCTGCGACCCCGCATGGCACCGTCGCTTGACTCGACAATGCTCCATACATCTTTAAGGGGGCGGCTCAGCCGGTTCTCGGGGGAAGGCCAAGGCAGGTGGCCGGCAACCGCGCCTCCTCAATCGTCCGGCGCTTGTCCGTTCCCGTATTCCGGGGGCGGCGTTGCGCGCCTCCCATCCGCGGAAGCCTCTGAAGAAACGCCGCCCCGACGAAGCGGTAGACCATCCCGTAGCACGACGTTTGTCTCGTCCGGGTCTACGACGGGTGCGGCGCGGCGCTGATCCATGCCGAGACGTTACGTCCCGCCGCGATGCCGGCCGATCGAGTCGATGGCGCATATTCTGCCATGGGGACGTGGCGGAGGCGAAAGAGTGCCTTTTGCTATGGTGCCTCAGCATTGTCCGCGCTGTAATCGGCGGCGCGGCCGTACCGGCGTGGGATGGGGGCGAAGTGAATGGCGAGGCATGCGGGGAGGGTCGCCGGGCCGGGGCGCGAGCCCGGAAAGCGCGCCGGGAGCCGGTCGGGCGGAAGCGCCTCCGAAGGCGGCGCCCACGTGCAGGGGACGCTCGCCCTGCCCGCAAACCTGAGCCGTTCGCTCCGCCATCTCGACGACGCAGACCTGGACCGGCTGCTCGAAGCGGCGACCGCCGAAGCCCGCAGACGCGGCCGGCTGGACGGCAAGACGGCCACGGGGAGAGCGCACGGCAAGCCTACGCCAGTGACGACCGGGCAGGAAAAGCTGATTCTGGCGGCGTTCGGGGCCGGCCTGAAACCGTCGGCGATCGCGCGGGAGTTCCGCCTGTCGCGCGCCCAGGTGGAGGGCGTGCTGAAGGACGCTGGGCAGGGCGGCCGGTAACGGTGCGAGCGGAGCGGGCGAGAGCTGCGATGCGGTCGGCGGACCGCCGATGACAGACCAGAACGATCTTGAGCGGAAATCGTCGCGAGAGTCTGAGATCGACTACCTCCTGGCCGAGGAGTTCGAATGCGATCCGGCATTCGCGGCAGGATTTGCCTCCGCATGCGGATTGCGGTTCGAGACTCTCAATGTCGTTTCCGCTGTCGTGGAGCCCCCGCTCGGCGGCAACGGATTTGCTGACCTCCTGGTCGAAGCCGAGTTGGATGGGCGGCGTGCAGCGCTCCTGATCGAGGACAAGATCACCGCCGGTCCGGCCGTGCGGCAGGCGGAGCGGTACAGGGAACATGCCGAACGCATGAGGGACGAGGGGTATGATTTCGTGAGGACCGTGCTCGTGGCGCCTGGGGCCTACCGCGGAGAGCGGGATGGATACGACGCGAGCATCGATCTTGAGCAGGTGGCGGAGTTGCTCTCCTCACCCGATCCGCGCCGGCTCAAGTACCGGCGGGAAATCATCGCGCGGGCGGTGAAGAAGCAGCAAAGCACCGGCGTCAAGTCGCCCGACCACGCACTGCATGCGCTTCACTCCGATTTCCTGAATTGGGCCACGGACCGCTGTGCGGCGGAGGAGCGTCCGTACGAGTTTCCGCCGCTCCGTGAGGCTTACGCCCATAACGAATCCTGGATCTGGAAGATCCGGCACCCGGAATTCCCCGAAAATGTCTGGATCCGCTATCGGCTCTGGGAATCGCGGGTCGAGAACACGACGGGCCTTGTCGATCTCGTCATTTGCCCAGCGCCGGAGGCGATGCGGGAACAGGTGCACTATTCCGCGAGTATCGCATTCGGCGACGAGGCCATCGTGGAGGGATACGGCAAGTTTGGCATCAGGGTCTCGCTCCGAGTATCGAGGATGACGCAATCGACCGGCTTTCGTGACGATGCTGCCGAGCACGCTTTCACCGCCCTTGATCGGCTCGCGGAGTGGTACCTGAAACTGGAACGATAGCGTTGGACATCGAAACGGCGAAACTCGAACCGGCGAAGGGCTACCGTTTGAGACAAGGGGGCCGCACGAATACAACTCGACTACATTGGGCATCCGCGGTTGCGCAAATTGGCCGACTTTGCGCACGTCACCGTCGCGAAGAAGTACGGTAGCTCAATTCGTTCCGCGGAAGCGGGCACGGTTTGCGCAACTGACGTCATAGGCCAGCGGCCGATGAAGGCGATGCAGCGAGACACCCTATGGAATCTCCGCCCTCAGCGCATCCGTCGGGGCCGCAAGATGGCGTGCAGGCAGGCCGCGCTGACCGCCGTCGCGCGGGCGTCCTACTCCGAACTCGGTGAGGCCTCCGTCGAAGACGTCCCGGAGGTGGCGTCGGACGCGGCCTCCCCGGGCTCCCCGGCCGGCAACGTCTCGGAGGCAGGCGGCGGGCCAGTCGCGGCCGCACCCGCGTCGGACCCCGCAAGGAACCAGCGGCCGTCCTTCTGTTCGTACTTGCCTTGTCTCCCGCCGTTCCGCAGCTCGGTCCGGATCGAGGGAAGCTTGATCAGACGTTCCATGTCGTCCGAGGCGCGGGCCAGAATTTCCGGCGGCGTCTGGCCCGGATTGTCACGCAAGGCCTGTTCGACGAAGCGGGGAACCGAGCCCTTGGGCGCCCTCTTTCGGTCGCTCGGCCTGCGCTTCGGCGCGGCGGCCGGCTTCGCCGGCCTTCCCCGCGACGCCTTTGCGGCCGCGCGGCGCTCCGTCCCGCCGCCGAGGAGATCCAGCAATTCCTTTCTGGCGTCCGCCTGGCCGCGCGCATAAGCCTCGGCCTCGATCTCGGTGATGAGCGCGGACAGTCTGTCCGCGCTGCTGGCGGGAGCTCTCGCCATGGCCTGATTCCCTATCTCTTGGCGACGAAATTTCCGTTTCTGGCGGGTCGCAAAATTCACTATATGCGAGGGTGCCTTGAGTGCAAGCTCTTGCCGCGAGCACAATCTTAAGGATTGAGCGAGCTCGCCAAAACCTGGTCAATCTGGTTCCTGCTTATCCCTGAGATTCATCCAGCGATGAGTTTTCGGTACGGGATGGGT
>JAPPIT010000193.1 GCA_028820505.1 Defluviicoccus sp. | reverse complement strand
AGCCCGCGCCGCAAATCTAAACCGGACAGCAGTGGAACAAGTCCGGGCATGACGAGGGAAGGAGCCGGGCCGGGAGGCCCGCACAGCCAACCCCAAATCGTGTCCGTTTCGGACAGACGCGCCCTAAATCTCCTGGATCAGCTCCAGCACTTCGCGGGTGCGGGTCACCTTGCCGGTCCAGAGCCGGTCGAACTCGGCGATCATTCCCTTGAGCGCGTCGGACCCCATCACCCGGTTTACCTCCGCCAGGTCGGCGAACTCGTAGAAGGCGATATGGACGTTGTCGTCCACGTCGCTCCAGCCGCGGCTCGCGCCCGCCGCGCCGAACGCCTCCGTGGCATCCGGCAGGTGTTCGTTCTGGTACCAGCGATCGAATGCCTCCCGCGCCGCCGGCTCGACCTCCGCGCGCACGATCAGGAATGCCGTCATCCCGTTTCCTCCGCTTGTCTCCACATCCCGGTCTGGTTTAGACTAGTAAATGGACCGTTTTCGTGCCGTGTCCGAGTCTACCCGAAGGCCTGCCCATGGACATCTCCGTCACCGACGCCAAGGCACAATTGACCGAACTCGTCCGCCGCGCCGAGGCGGGAGAGGAGGTGGTGCTGACCCGTCATGGCAAACCTGCCGCCCGGATCGTGCCGGTAACCGCCGCGCCCGACGAACGCGCCCGCCGCGCCCTTATCGCGTCCGTCCAGTTCGCCGCCAGAAAGGCGACGAGACCCGGGCCGACGGCGGCCCGCAGCCAGGACTTCCTCTACGACGAGCGCGGGCTCCCCAGGTGATCGCGGTCGATACCTCCGCCCTCATGGCGATCCTGCTCGACGAGCCGGAAGCCGGGCGGTGCATCGACGCCCTGGCGTCCGGCCATCCGATCCTCATCTCGGCGGCCACCGTCGCGGAAGCGCTCATCGTCGCTCACGGCCGCGGCGCGCGAACGCAGATGGAAGCGCTGATCGACGGCCTCGGCCTCGAAATCGTTCCCGTCAGCGCCGCCGCGGCACGCCGCGTATCGGAAGCCTATGCCCGGTGGGGCAGGGGCTTCGATGCCGCCGCGCTCAATTTCGGAGACTGCTTCGCCTACGAACTCGCCGACAGCGCGCAATCTCCGTTGCTCTATGTCGGCGACGATTTCGCCCGGACCGACATCCGAAGCGCATTGTAACCGCCCGTCCGCCCGCCGGACCGGCGCGTCAATGCGTGTCGAACACCGCCTGGTATTGCGAAAGCGCGTCCCGGATCGCGGCGAGTTCCGCCCCGGTCGGGTTGTCGGGATCGGCGGCCGGCGGCAGCGCGCCGAAGCGCAGCAGGCAGGCCATCAGCAGGAGCCGCGCCTTGGTCGCCGTCAGGTTGGCGCCCGAGATCTGGTAGTCGCTGTAATCCGCGAAGCCCTGGGTATGGCCGCGCCCGACCCGCACCACAGGGATGCCGCAGGCGGTCGCCCGCAGCAGAACCGCGTGGCGCGCCGCCGACGTGTTGAGCCCGTAAGGCACCAGCCCCTCGACCACGAACCCCGCGAGCCGGCCGAGCGACAGCTTGTGCTCGACCGACGCGGCGAGGTCCCGCTCCAGCGCCGGATCGTCGCCGATCTCGAGCCCGGCGTAGCAGCCGTTCTTCTCGATCGAGACCACCGGGATCGCGTCGGCCAGGAGGTTTCCGTCACCGTCCTTGACCGCGATATCGAATCGTTCGATCCGCCCGTCCGCGTCCGCCCTCACTGCCATGGCGGACGTGGGCAGGCGGCTCAAATTCACCTCCGAGCCGAAGGTATGCCGATAGACCGGCAGGTAGGTCAGCATGAAGCGGCCGGTATAGTGGACCTGGCCGATGATCCCGCCATGCCCGCCGGTCGCGACATAGCCGCCCGGGCGGGCGTCGACCTTGGCGACCTCGCGGGCGGCGAAGACCTGCTGCTCCTGGATGACCACCGCGCCGCAGCGGTCGCGGCCTTCGGCGTCAGCCCAGATGCGGGACGCGATGTAGCGCACGCAGTCGACGATGTTGGCCGGGCCGTCGTTGCTGATCTGGCCCTGCGGGCGCTGGGCGGCGACGCCGCAGATCGGCTTGTCGGTATCGATCAGCAGGTTGAACCAGTAGGCGCTGTCCTCGACATCGGGGCTGCCCTGGGTCCAGATCGCCCCGTCATAGGCGTCGTCCGATACCAGCGCCTGCATGTCGTTGGTCGCCTTGGCCAGCGTCGGGCGGGGCGGCGGCGCGGTCAGGTGGTAGGGCTTGTAGGGGAAGAAGTCCTCGCCCCGGCGCTCCGCCGGAATGTCGCCCTCGCCGACATCCGGCCGTCCGGCCTCCGCGAGGCCGCTCCGGTAACCGCCGGGCGGGACGCCGCGGTAAAAATCGACGTCGGCGAGCGCCGAGATCGAGCTCGCGATCCCGGCGTCGTCGACCATGAGCCGGTCGATCTCCTCGAAACTCCGCGACCCGTCGGGGTAGAACCCCTGGCGCGCCTCCTCGTCGGGCGCGCCGGCGGTCGTGCATTCCTCCTCCCAGGCCGCGCCGTTCGCCTGGCGCGCCATGTAGGGCAGGGGGTAAAGCCCGTCCTCCGGCAGCATCTCGATCTCGTAGACCGGCTTGTCGCCGGGGGACCGCCGTTCCGCGCCGAACGTCCCGTCGGCGCCGATATAGCCGTCCGGCGGGGCGTAGAGCGCGGCCGAGTCCGCCTCCAGCGGATGGGCGGAGAACTGTTCGACATAGACCTTCGCCGGGACGGCCAGGCGCTGTCCGCGCAGCGCGTCGTAGGGCAGCGGCGTGCTGTCGACCCCGGTGAGCAGCGGCAGGCCGTGCTTCCGCCGCGCCTTGTTCGAGGTCACCAGCGGCGGGGTGTTCTGGATCGTCGCCGTCGGCCCCGCCAGATGGGCGATGCGCACCTTTTCGGCCATGGTCTCCCTCCCACGTGTCGTTTCCCGAAAGTCTATTGGCCGCCGGAGCGCGCACGCAACCGCCCGCCCGGCACAGGGCCGGCACAGCGGCCTTGTCGCCCGGAAAACGGGTTGCTACCGTCGTTTCACGCCAATCGGGGCGCCGTGCGGCCCGCCTGAGCAATGCGGGCGAACCGGAGGAAGGACCATGACCGTCAAACGCCGCTCGTTCATCAAGACATCCGCCGCGGGCGCCGCGGCGCTCGCCGCCGGGCCGTATTTCTGGCCGAAAGGGGTCTCGGCCGCCGACACCGTCAAGGGCGGCGCGATCTACGACCTGTCCGGCGACCTGCAGCTGTTCGGCAAGAACCAGTGGGCCTGCGCCGAAATGGCGATCGACGAGATCAACGCCGCCGGCGGCGTCCTCGGCAAGAAGCTCGAGGTCAAGACCTACGACTCGCAGTCCCAGATGCAGGCCTACAACCAGTACGCAAGGCAGATGGTGCTGCGCGACCGGGTGGCGGTGGTCCAGGGCGGGCTGACCAGCTCGTCCCGCGAGGTGATCCGGCCGATCCTGCACAAGCTCAAGACCCTCTACTTCTACAACACCAACTACGAGGGCGGGGTGTGCGACCGCAACTTCTTCGCCACCGGCGCGACGCCCGGCGGCTATGTCGACCTCCTGTCCGGCGAGGCGATGAAGCGCTGGGGCAAATCGGTCTACATCATGGCCGCGGACTACAATTACGGCCAGATCACCGCCAAGTGGATCCAGAAGGCGGTCAAGGACGCCGGCGGCAAGGTGGTGGGCGAGGAGTTCTTCCCGCTGACCGTCAACCAGTTCGGCCCGACCATCAGCAAGATCCAGGCGGCCAAGCCCGACTTCGTGATGAACGTGTTCGTCGGGCCGGCGCATGCCTCGTTCTACGGCCAGTGGGCGTCGGCCGGCATGAACAAGCGCATCCCGATGGTGTCGACGACGTTCGGCGCGGCCGGCGAGGTGGTTCGCATGCCGCCCGAGATCGCCGACGGCATCATGACCTGCTACTCCTACTACGAGGACCTCGACATCCCGTTCAACAAGAAGTGGCTGGCCGAGTTCCGCAAGCGCAACGGGACCGATTACGGCTATCTCACCGACGTGCCGCCGAAGGACTGGTATGGCTGGATCTTCTGGGCCAAGGCGGTCAACGAGGCCGGCACCACCGAGCGCGAGAAGGTGATCGAGGTGCTGGAGGGCGGGCTCACCGTCGACGGGCCGGGCGGTCCGCTCACCATGGACGCCAAGACCCATCACTGCACGATGGACATGTATATCGGCCAGGCCAAGGGCGGGAAGTTCGAGATCCAGAAGAAGGTCGCCCAGGTGCCGCCGACCAATACCGGCAATCAGTGCGACCTGAAGGCCAGACCCGACACCAACGTGATGTACGAGCCGAAGATCTGATCCGGAAAATGACGGGTTTCCAGCCGTAACGGGCCTCACATGGACCTTGCGGTCGTCGTCGTCATCCAGATCCTCTACGCGGTCGCCGGCCTGGCGCTGATCAGCATCGGGCTGGCGATCATTTTCGGCATGATGGGCGTGATCAATTTCGCCCATGGCGAGTTCCTGATGATGGGCGGCTACGCCTTCATCCTGAGCTACAACGCGGGCGTCAATTTCTGGATCGCGATGCTGGTCGTGGCGCCGCTCGCGGTGGCGGTCATCGGCGTGGTCGTCGAACGCCTCATCATCCGCCATCTCTACGGACGGGTGATCGAGACGGTGCTCGCCACCTGGGGGCTCAGCCTGTTCCTGATCGGGCTGGCCGCGACCGTGCTCGGCTACCACCAGAAGGGCGTCACCCCGCCTTTCGGCACGATCCGGATCGGCGCCTATCAGGAAGGCGGATACACCTTCTTCGTCATCCTGGTGACGCTGGCGCTGATGGCGGCGCTCTATGTCGGCTTCAAGTACACGCGCTGGGGCCTGATCGCGCGCGGCACCATGCAGAACGCGCAGATGGCCTCCGGCATCGGGGTCAGCGTCGACCGGGTCTATGCCACAACGTTCGGGATCGGCGCCGCGCTGAGCGGGCTCGCCGGCGCGATCCTCGCCCCGATCGCCGGCGTGCTCCCCGAGATCGGCGTCACCTACGTGGTCAAGGCCTTCATCACCGTGATCGGCGGCGGGGCGGTGGCGCTCGCCGGCACCGGGGCGGCGTCCTTCCTGTTCGGCGCGGTCAGCCAGGCGGTCACCTTCCTGAGCCGCCCTGTGGTCGGCGAGGTCGCGCTCTTGGTCGTCGCCATCGTGCTCCTGCGCCTGCTGCCGCTCGGCATCACCGGGCGCTATTTCCGGCGCGGCCTGTGAGGATGAGCCGCAGCGCGGCCGGGCTGTGGGCGATGGGCGCGCTGTCGCTCGTCCTCGTCTTCGGCGTGCCGGTCATGGTCGAATCCTTCGCGCTGATCGACTTCACGCTGTTCATCGCGATGGCGATCCTGTCGCTCAGCCTCGCCTTCGTCTGGGGGTTCGGCGGCATCCTGTGCTTCGGCCAGTCGGCGTTCTTCGGGCTCGGCGCCTACACCTATGCGGTCGCGGTCATCAACATGGGCGACAGCACGCTGCCGATCCTGCTCGGCATCCTGCTGCCGGTGATCCTCGCTCTGGTGCTCGGCTATTTCATGTTTTACGGGCGGGTGAGCGACGTCTATCTCGCGGTCATCACGCTCGCCGTGTCGCTGGTCTTCTACTACCTGATCGGGGCGTCCGCCGGGGACGAGTACCGGATCGGCGCCGCCCGGCTCGGCGGCTACAACGGGATGCCGTCGGTGCCGCCGATCAACGTTCCGGGCGATCCGTCGGCGCCGATCGAGTACGAGGCGCTCTACGTGCCGGCGGCGGTCCTCCTGGCGGTCGTCTATTTCGGCTTGCGCGCGCTGCTGGCGAGCGATTTCGGCCGCGTGCTCGTCTCGATCCGCGAGAACGAGGCGCGCACCGAGCTGCTGGGCTACGACGCGCGCAGGGTCAAGACCCTGGCGCTCGCCGTAGGCGCCGGCATCGCCGGTCTCTCCGGCGTGCTGTTCTGCGCCTGGGGCGCCTATGTGAGCCCCACCGTCTTCTCGCTCGTCTTCACCGCGCAGATCATCATGTGGATCCTGGTCGGCGGGCTCGGCACGCTGTTCGGCGCGATCCTCGGCTGCGTGCTCATCCAGTATCTCGCCACCTGGCTGGGCGAGACCAAGATCGCCGACGTCAACATCGTTCTCGGCGCGATCTTCGTGGCGATCGTGCTGCTGGTGCCGAGCGGGTTCGTGCCCATGTTCTCGCGCCTCGCCGACTCGCTCCTCCGGCGCCGGGGCGAAGCCGGATCATGAACGGCCCTCCGCTGCTGGAAACCCGCGGGCTGACCATGCGGTTCGGCGGCGTGACCGCCGTCGCCGGTGCGGATTTCAGCCTGGGGGCCGGCGAGCTGCGCTGCCTGATCGGTCCCAACGGCGCCGGCAAGAGCACCTTCTTCAAGTGCCTGACCGGGCAGCTGCGCCCGACGGAGGGCGAGATCCTGTTCGACGGCGCGAGCCTGGTCGGCGAAGAACCGCACGCGATCGCCCGACGCGGGATCGCGATCAAGACCCAGGTGCCGAGCCTGTTCGACGGGCTCAGCGTGGCGGAGAATTTGCGTCTCGCGGCGGCGCGCACCCGCACCCGTGCGGAGACGAGAGCGGCGGTGGACGAGATCGTCCGTCTGGTCGGCCTCGCCGACAGGGCGGAGAGCGTGGCGAGCCAGCTCCCGCACGGCCAGAGGCAATGGCTCGAGCTCGGCCTCGTGCTGGCCTGCGATCCGCGGCTGATGCTGCTCGACGAGCCGACCGCGGGCATGACCAAGCAGGAGGTCGCGCGCACCGCCGAGATCATCCGCGAGATCGGCCGCGACCGCGCGATGATCGTCGTCGAGCACGACATGCAGTTCATCCAGATGATCGCCCACCGGGTCACCGTCTTCCATCAGGGCCGGATCCTGGCGGAGGACACGATGGACAACATCCTCGCCAACGAGGAGGTGCGGGACGTCTATCTCGGCAAGCAGGCCGGCGCCAGGCGGGAGCGCGACGATGCTTGAGGTCAGGGGTCTCAGAGCGGCCTACGGGCGCATCCCGATCCTTTACGGCATCGATCTCGATATCGAGGCGGGCGAGGTCGTCGGCATCCTCGGCCATAACGGCATGGGCAAGACCACGCTGATGAAGACGCTGATCGGGCTGGTTCCCGCGACCGACGGGTCGATCGCGTTCGACGGCGTCGACGTCACCCGCGAGCGGGCCGACCGGCGGGCCCGGCGCGGCATGGGTTACGTGCCGCAGGGGCGCGAGATATTTCCCAGGCTCAGCGTCCGCGAGAACCTGCGCATGGCGGCGCTCGCGGCGGGCGGAAAGGACGAGAGCGCGGTCGACGAGGTGCTCGCCGACTTCCCGCGGCTCGAGCCCCTGCTCGACCGGGAGGGAAGCGCGCTGAGCGGCGGCGAGCAGCAGATCCTCGCCATCGCGCGCTGCCTCTGCACGCGGCCGCGGCTGCTCCTGCTCGACGAGCCCACCGAGGGGATCCAGCCCTCCATCGTCGAACAGATCGCCGAGAACCTCGCCGCGCTGCGCGCCGCGCGCGGTCTGACCGTCGTGCTGGTCGAGCAGAATCTCGACTTCACCGCCGCGCTGTCGAGCCGGGTCCTGCTGATCCAGAAGGGCGAGATCGTCCGGGCGCTGGCGCCGGAAAGCCTGCGCGATTCCGAGATCATCGAGGAGTTCGTGGGCGTCGGCGCGGCCGCGGACACCGGCTGAGAGGGACAAGATGTTCAAGACACCGACCGTCGCGCAGCTTCGCGACTGCGCCGCCGATCTCGGCATGAACCCGTCCGACGACTATCTCGAATCGACGCAGGCCATCGTCGGCCCGCTGGTCGACGCCTACCGCCAGCTGGAATCCGTGCCCGACGACATGCCGGCGGTTCGCTACCCCCGCACCCCCGGCTACCGGCCGGACGCCGCCGAAAATCCGCACGGCGCGTGGTACGTCAAGACCGCGATCAAGGGCGCGAGGCGCGGCAAGCTCGCCGGCAAGCGGGTCGCGATCAAGGACAATATCTGCGTCGCCGGGGTGCCGATGATGAACGGCGCCTCGGTGATGGAAGGCTACGTGCCCGACGTCGACGCGACCGTGGTGACGCGCATCCTCGATGCCGGGGGCGAGATCGCCGGCAAGGCGGTGTGCGAATATTTCTGCGTCTCCGGGACCAGCTCGACCAGCGCCACGGGGCCGGTCCACAACCCGCGCAAGCACGGCTATTCGGCCGGCGGCTCGTCTTCCGGGAGCGCCGCCGTGGTCGCCGCCGGCGATGTCGAGATGGCGCTCGGCGGCGACCAGGCCGGATCGATCCGCATCCCGTCGAGCTATTGCGGGGTCTACGGGATGAAGCCGACATTCGGCCTCGTGCCCTATACCGGGGCCGCGTCGCTGGAAACGACCATCGACCATTGCGGGCCGATGACCGATACGGTCGCCAACAACGCGCTGCTGCTCGAGGTGCTGGCCGGGCCCGACGACTACGATTCCCGCCAGCGGAACGTCAGGGTGAGCCGCTACACGAAGGCGCTGGAGGAGGGCATCGAAGGTCTCCGCATCGGCGTGGTCGCCGAGTCCTTCGGCCTCAGGGAATCGGAACCCGATGTCGACGCCGCGGTACGCCGCGCGGCCGAGCGCCTAGCCGGTCTCGGCGCGGACACGGTCGAGGTCTCGGTGCCGATGCACAACATGACGCGGCCCATCTGGATCCCGATCGGCCATGACGGCGGTTTCGTCACCATGATGACGATGAACGGCGGCGGGCTGAACCATGAGGGGCTCTACGTCGGCTCGATGCTCGACCGCGCCGCCGGCTGGCCCGGCCGGGCGGACGAGCTCGCCGACACGATCAAGATCATCGCGCTGTTCGGCTATTACTCGCTCAAGACCTATCGCGGGCGCTACTACGCCAAGGCGATGAACCTCCGCCGCCGGCTGCGCGCGGCCTACGACGCGGCGCTGGCGGAGTGCGACCTGCTGCTGATGCCCACCCTGCCGATGAAGGCATCGAAGCTGCCGCCCAAGAACGCGACGCCCGAGGAGACCACCAAAGTGGCCTGGGAGATGCTCGCCAACACCTGCGGCTTCAACCTCACCGGCCACCCGTCGATGAGCTTGCCCTGCGGGATGGAGGACGGCCGGCCGATCGGGCTGATGCTGACCGGAAGGCATTGGGAGGAGGGCACGATCTACCGCGCCGCGCACGCCTTCGAGCGGTCCGGCGACTGGACGACGTTCTAGCGGAGGCGCGCCATGGCGGCGATCGATGCCGACGCCCATGTGATCGAGACCACCGCGACCTTCGCCCATCTGAGCGAGGCCGAGAAGGAGCACCTGCCCGGGATCGTCTCGCAGACCTTCGGCAACGAGGCCAGGAACAATGCCGGCGATCCGATGCGCGAGTTCTGGGTGGTCGACGGCATGATCCACGGCAAGGACCGCAACATCGGTCTGGACACGCCGAAAGAGTCGCGCGAAATGTCCGATGTCGCTGCCCGGCTGCGCCACATGGACGCGCTCGGGATCGACGTCCAGGTCCTCTACCCGACCCTTTTCCTGCGCCCCATCGCGCGCTCGTTCCGGAGCGAGGCGGCCCTGGTCGGGGCCTACAACCGCTGGCTGGCCGATATCTGGGCGCAGGGCGGCGGGCGGCTCCGCTGGGTCGTCATGCCCGCCCTCCAGTCGATGCACGGGATCCGCGCGCAGCTCGAGTTCGGCAGGGAACACGGCGCGTGCGGCGTGTTCATGCGCGGTCTGGAATGCGACCTGCCGCTGGCGCATCCCTATTTCTTCCCGCTCTACGAGGCGGCGCAGGAGCTCGACCTGCCGATCTGCATCCATTCGGCCAACGGCTCGATCGTCCACCACGACTTCTACGTCAAGGACACCACCTTCACGATGTTCAAGCTGACGATCGTGGGCGCGCTTCATTCGCTGATCGAGAAGGCGGTCCCGGCGGAGTTCCCGCGCCTGCGCTGGGGGTTCATCGAGGCCAGCGCGCAATGGGTGCCCTATGTGCTGAACGACCTGGAAGACCGGTTCCGGCGCGCCGGCAAGCCGTTCTTCGACGCCCCGCTGGCGGAAAACAACATGTATGTCGCATGCGAGGTGACCGACGACCTGCCCTACGTCCTGCGACACGCCGGCGAGGACAACCTCGTCGTCGGCACCGATTACGGCCACCACGACCCCTCGGCCGAGATCGACGCGATCCAGCTGATCCGCGAGGACGAGCGCGTGCCCCCGCATGTGCGCCGGAAGATCCTCGAGGCCAACCCTCGGGCGCTTTACGGGCTGTAGAGCGGGTCTGTTTCTTCGTCCGTTCTCTTCCGTCATGGTCGGCGAAGGCCGACCATCCACGTTTTGCTTTCCTGCTTATCCCTGAGATTCATCCAGCGATGAGTTTTCGGTACGGGATGGG
>JAPPIT010000042.1 GCA_028820505.1 Defluviicoccus sp. | reverse complement strand
TGCCGCAAGACGTGGATGCCCGGAACAAGTCCGGGCATGACGGTGGGGGAAAGCGGGCGGAACGGCGCATGGGACGGATTCGGCGATATTGGCGCCGGATTCGGACCAGAATCGGAAGGAAGAAAAAACGGTTCTATTTCAGTCTCTTAACGACTTTTATATCCCGATAAAGCATTTTTTCCTTGACTCGGGACGCGTTTTGGGGTATATTTCGCACAGTGGGGAAGTGGGGGCGCCGGAGGACAAGCCGGTGCCCCCTTTTCATTGCCGGTCGCGCCGCCCGACCCTCGCGCTTGACAAAGCGAACTCCATGGTTGAAATGGAGATGTGAACTTAGCCGTTTGCGCGAGCGCCATCCGGACCGAACATGGGGAGACCGAATGACCGCGCCATCCGAAGCGTACTATGACACGCAGGAAGAGGCCCTCGAGGAAGTCCGGCGTCGGCGGACGTCGATCGGCGACGACGCATTGCTCGTCCGTTGCGAACGCACCGGCTACGGAAACTGGCGCGTCGTTTCGGTTCCGGCGGAGTTCGTCGTGGACATGGTCGCGGACGGACCGTCCCCCGGTTCGACCGACTTCGGTTTGCGGCCGCGCCGATCCGACTGGGCCAGCGGATGAACGACGAGTCGCGCGCGCTGTCGCCGCCTGTCGAAACCGGCGGCCCCGCCACACTGGCAGATACCGTTCCTATCCCCATATAGCGGTTGACGGAACCGCCAAAAAAGGATAGGCGAAGCTGTCTGCGGAAGAGATACATGCACGGAACGGAGAACCAAAATGACCCCTGACCAGAGAGACGAGCTAGACTCGTTGCTCTTCGATCAGGGCAACGAGCTCGTCAATATCAAATTCCTTCCTGGCACGAAGCGAGGACTGTCCAGTTCGGAATTCCGCCGAGAGGCAGCATCCGTCCTCAAGGAAGTCAGGTCACGGGAGCCCGACGCACCGCCTGCGACCGGCGTCGAGAAAACGGTGATCGAGGAATTCATCGCCTCGGCGTGAACTCAAGAACATCCAACTGAAATCAGGCTCGCTCGGGCCTGATTTTTTTTATCAGGCAAGGCAATGATCGCACCCCTCATCGACGCACTCGCGCCGACTGAACGATTGCCTGTCGAGGTCTCCGACGTAGCCGATGCGATCATTCGGATTGGAAATCAGGATCGAGTCGAATTCTATGGTGTGGACAGGGATCCAGCCGTGTTCCTGGGCACCTTCGCCAGATATCGTCGGCGCCCGAAAGTCTATGGCGAGCCCGAGTTCGTTTCTCAGGTGATCTATAACAGGAATCTCTCCATTGCTTGGCAGCGCGTCGTTGCCTGCAAGGAACTGGTCCACATCTTCGACCCGGAGGGTGAGTGGACCAACACACCCGATCAGGTTTCCGGTCTCATGCGGAACCTTTTGGATTCACCGGAGGACGGCGGTGACGCTGCTCTCTTGGGCATGGCGGCTGCCGATCAGCTCGCATTGTTTCCGGCGGCGGGGTTGCTCTTCCCTGAAGCTGCCCGAACTCACGCCCTTGAGGCCATGGCAGCGGGCTCAGCGACGATCGACGATGTGGTCAGATGGGCACGCATGCCGGCGGGGATAGTGCAGACGGTTCTAAGTGAGAATTGGCCTGCTGTCTTGCGTTCCATAATCGAAGGGCGCTAGTCCCCAAAAAAAACCGCGTGATTTCGGGAACTTGGCGACCGATTTATCCTGAATACGCATTTTTTCCTTGACTCGGGACGCGTTTTGGGGTATATTTCGCACAGTGGGGAAGTGGGGGCGCCGGAGATTTCGGCGCCCTTCGTCATTTCGACCGGAGCGCCTCTCCTTCCCCGCCGTCATGCCCGGACTTGTTCCGGGCATCCACGTCCCGCCGCCGCCTCGCCCGCGCCTGGCTCGCACCGCGATGCCGCAAGACGTGGATGCCCGGAACAAGTCCGGGCATGACGGTGGGGGAAAGCGGGCGGAACGGCGCATGGGACGGATTCGGCGATATTGGCGCCGGATTCGGACCAGAATCGGAAGGAAGAAAAAACGGTTCTATTTCAGTCTCTTAACGACTTTTATATCCCGATAAAGCATTTTTTCCTTGACTCGGGACGCGTTTTGGGGTATATTTCGCACAGTGGGGAAGTGGGGGCGCCGGAGATTTCGGCGCCCCTTTTCGTTGCCCGACCGCCTGGAGGAGACGATCTTGCCGGTTCCACCGAAGAAGGAAGTCCCGCCGCCCATCGACGCCGACAGCGTCGCCGGGATCGCCGCGTTCGGCTGCACCCGCAAGGAAGCCGCGGCGTGGTTCGGAGTGCCGCCCGAGGAGTTCAGGGAGCGGCTCGCCGAGCCCGCGCTCAAGGAGGCCTGGGCGCGGGGCAAGGCGCGCGGGCGGGTGCTGCTGCGCCAGACCCAGTTCCGGCTGGCCGAGAACAGCCCCCCGATGGCGCAGCATCTGGGCCGGACGATTCTGGGCCAGGACGCCCCGCCCCGGGCGCCGGCGCGCGGGAAGCCCGCCCGGGTGGTCATCGACACGGGGATCGACCGTGGCGAATAGGATCGCCACCGGCTACCGCCCGCGCCCGCTGCAGGCCGGCATCCACCGCCGGCTCAAGCGCTTCAGCGTGCTGGTCTGTCACCGCCGCTTCGGCAAGACGGTGCTCTGCGTCAACGAGCTCATCGACCACGCCGTGCGGTCGGCGCGCGAGCGTCCGCGCTACGCCTATATCGCGCCGCTCTACCGCCAGGCCAAGCAGGTCGCGTGGGACTATCTCAAGCACTACACCGCGCCGATCCTGGGCCGGGAGGTCAACGAGACCGAGCTCCGCGTCGACCTTCCCAACGGGGCGCGCATCCAGCTCTACGGCGCCGACAACCCGGACTCGCTGCGCGGCATCTATCTCGACGGGGCGGTGCTGGACGAATACGCCCAGATGAGCCCGCATCTCTGGGGCGAGGTGATCCGCCCGGCGCTCGCCGACCGCGAGGGCTGGGCGGTCTTCATCGGCACGCCCAAGGGGCACAACGCGTTCTGGCGCGTCTGGCGCGCGGCCTCCGCCGATCCGGAGTGGTACGCGGCGCTGTTCGCGGCGTCGGAGACCCGGATCCTTCCCGAAGCCGAGCTCGAGGCCGCGCGGCGCGACATGACCGAGGAGGAGTACGAGCAGGAGTTCGAGTGCTCCTTCGAGGCGGCGATCCGGGGCGCCTTCTACGGCAAGGCGATGGCCGAGGCGCAGCGCGACGGGCGCATCCGCGCGGTGCCGCACGACCCGGCGCTCCCGGTCGACACCGCCTGGGACCTCGGCGTGGGCGACCCGACGGCGATCTGGTTCGTCCAGCTCGCGGGGCCGGAGATCCGCCTGCTCGACTATTACGAGGCGGCGGGCGAAGGGCTCGACCACTATGCGCGGGTGCTCCAGGCGAAGGCGGCCGAGCGCGGCTGGGTCTATGGCAGCCACTACGCGCCGCACGACGCGCTGGCGCGCGAGATCGGCACCGGGCGGACCCGCGAGGAGCAGGCCGGGCGGCTCGGGGTGGCGCTCACCGTGGTGCCGCGCCATAAGGTCGAGGACGGCATCAACGCGGCGCGCGCGATCCTGCCGCGCTGCCGGTTCGACGCAGACGCCACCCAGCACGGCATCGAGTGCCTGCGCCAGTACCGCGCGAAGGCGGACGGGGCTACCGGGGCGATCGGCGACAAGCCGCTGCACGACCGCTACAGCCACGGGGCGGACGCCTTCCGCTACCTCGCGATGGGCATAAGCGACCGCTACGCCCCGCCGCCGGCGCGCGGCGAGCCCAGCTTCGACGACCACATGCGCCGCCATTTCGCCGCCAGGCGCGGCGCGCGCGACGGGCTGATCTGACGGCCCGGGGGTGCGGCCGCCCTTCGATACGCGGCTCCGCCGCTACTCAGGGTGAGGGACTCTCTCAAACCCTCATCCCGAGTAGGCGCGTCAGCGCCGTATCGAGGGATGGCGGCGGGACTTGATCGAAAGGAAAACGATGGAAACCGAGAAGAATGCCGAGAGCGCCGGCCCGGACGAGACCGTCCGTTACTGGCGCGGCGAGCTGGCGCGGGCGGAGCGGGCCGAGCGCGACTGGACGCGGCGCGCGGAGAAGGTCGTGGAACGCTACCGCGCCGAGAAGCGCGCCGACGGCGGGCGGCGCTTCAATATCCTCTGGGCCAACACCGAGATCCTGAAGCCCGCGATCTATTCGCGCACCCCCGCGCCCGACGTCCGCCGGCGCTGGCTCGACGACGACCCGGCGGGGCGCGAGGCGGCCGCGGTGCTGGAGCGCGCGCTCTCCTACCTGGTCGACGACGGCGGGTTCGACGCGGCGATGGAGGCGGTCAGGGACGACATGCTGCTGCCCGGCCGCGGCGTCGCCCGGATCGTCTACGAGCCGGTCATCGCCAGGCGCCCGCTGGAGCGCGCCGACGGCGGGGACGGCGAGACCTTCCTGCTCGACGGCAGGAATGCGGAGCCGGACGGGTTCGACGGCGAGACCCCGTACGCCGAGGAGGTGGTCGACGAGCGGGTCCGCTGCCGCCACGTCTTCTGGAAGGACTATCGCGAGCAGCCGGCCAGGTGCTGGGACGAGGTCGGCTGGATCGCCTTCCGCCACGGCATGACCCGCGCCGAGCTGGTCGAGCGTTTCGACGCGGCGGGGCGCGAGATCCCGATCGGGGACGCGCCCGAGGAGGCGAAGCGCGCCGTGCTGTGGGAGATCTGGGACAAGCCTACCCGCCGGCGCATCGTGATCGCCGACGGGTTCGACCGCGTCGTCGAGGAGACCGGCGACCCGCTCGGCCTCGCCGGCTTCTTCCCGGTGCCGGAGCCGCTCTACGCGGTCAGGACCTCGGATTCGCGCATTCCCATCCCCGAGTTCACCCTCTACCAGGACCAGGCGCTGGAGCTCGACGAGCTCACCACCCGCAAGCGGCATTTGATTTCGGCGCTCCGGGCGCGCGGCGTCTATGCCGGCGTGCTGGGCGAGATCGAGCGGCTGCTCACCGAGGGCGGCGAGAACGAGATGATCCCGGTCAAGGACTGGGACCGGTTCCGCGACAAGGGCGGGCTCGCCGCCGCCATCGAGTGGCTGCCGATCGAGCGCATCGCCCAGGTGATCGTCTCGCTCAACGCCCACATCGCGCAGCTGAAGGCGGAGATCTTCGAGATCACCGGCCTGTCCGACATCGTGCGCGGCTCGACCCACGCCTCGGAGACCGCGACCGCACAGCGCCTCAAGGGCTCGTTCGGCTCGATGCGGATGCAGCCCCGCCAGCGCCCGATGGAGCGCTTCGTGCGCGACATGTTGCGCCTCAAGGCGGAGGCGATCGCCGAGCATTTCCGCCCCGAGACGCTCGCCCGCATGACCGGGAAGCGGGTGCCGCCCGCGGTCATGGATCTCCTGCGCGACGAGCGGCTGCGCGGCTTCCGGATCGACATCGAGACCGAATCGACGGTCCGGCCCGACGCCGAGGCCGAGCGCCGCAACGCGGTCGAGTTCCTGACCGCCTCGACCCGGTTCTTCACCGGCATCGCGCCGCTGATCGCCGCCGCGCCGCAATCGGCGCCGATGTTCCTCGAGATGTTCCGGACCGCGGCGCGCAGCTTCAAGCCGGGCCGGCGGCTGGAGGAGGTCATAAACCGGACCAGCGAGGCGCTGATCGAGCAGGCGAACACAAGCGACGGGAGGATGCCATGACGCGCTACGTGTGGAGCGGCAAGGAAGGCCGCTGGGTGCCGGCGGAGGCCGCGCCGCCCGCCCCCCGCGTCCGGATCGTCAACCGCGACGCGCCGTTCGAGGACGGGGTGGCGAGCATGGCCGACGGAAACCGCTACCGCTCCCGCCGCGCCTGGGACGAGCACTTGCGAGCGCACGGCATGGTCGAGATCGGCAACGACGTGGTGGAGCGGACGTAGCCGCATTTCCCCCGACTGTCACCCCGGACTTGATCCGGGGTCCAGAGCCGCCGGCACCGCTGTCGCCCGGCTTCCCTGGACTCCGGATCAAGTCCGGGGTGACAAGCAAGGAGCCATAACCATGCCCATCCTCGAAACCCTCTTCGGCAAGACCGCCGCCCAGCCGATCGAGGCGGTCGGGCGGGTGATCGACGACCTGTTCACCTCGGACGAGGAGCGGCTCGGCAAGCAGGCGCTGCTGACCCGCCTCGCCCAGCGCCCCGCGCTTGCCCAGATCGAGGTCAACCGCATCGAGGCGCAGCACCGCTCGGTGTTCGTCGCCGGCTGGCGCCCCTTCATCGGCTGGATCTGCGGCGCGGCGCTGGCGTGGAACTTCATCCTGCGCGACGTCGCGGTCTGGGCCTGCGCGGTCTGGGCGCCCGGCACCCCGGTGCCGCCGGCGCTCCAGCTCGAGCACCTGCTGACCGTGCTCCTGAGCCTCCTCGGCCTCGGCGGCCTGCGCACCTTCGAGAAGTTCGGCGGCAGGGCGAAGTGACGGGGGACCGCAGGCCCCCCGTCATGGTCGGCGAAGGCCGACCATCCACGTTTTGTTTTTTGTTGGCCGGCCCGAAAAGAAAAAACTCGTGGATGGTCGGCCTTCGCCGACCATGACGTAAGGGGACCCGGGGTGACATCGCGCGTCCCTGCGGACCACAATGACCCCGGCAAACGGGAGGGACAGATGAAATACGTATTGCTCGGCAGGCAGAGCGGCGAATGGCTCGGCAGGCACGACCGGCGCAACCGGCTCGCCCGCGCCAAGGCGAAGGAGCTCGGCATCAAGATCCAGTCGGTGCTCTACACCCAGGGCGCCTACGACTTCGTCGACACGGTCGAGGCGCCCTCGCCCGAGGCGATGCTCAAATTCTCGGTGTGGTACGCCAAGCAGGGCTTCGGCTCCTTCCAGAGCCTCCCCGCCTTCGACGGCAAGACCATGGCCGAGGCCTCGAAGGAGGAGTAGCGGCTGCCCCTCACCCCGGAAGGCCATGCGGACCTACTGGGTCTACATCCTCGCCAGCGGACGCAACGGCACGCTCTATGTGGGCGTGACCAACGACCTGGCGCGGCGGGTCGCGCAGCATCGGGCCGGCACAGGCGCGTCCTTCACCCGCAAATATGGGGTGACGCGGCTCGTCCATGTGCAGCCGTTCGAGGATATCGCGTACGCCATCGCGCAGGAGAAGCGGCTGAAGAACTGGCGGCGGGAATGGAAGCTCGCGTTGATCGAACGGGACAATCCGGAGTGGCGGGACCTGTACGAAGACATCACAGCCTGATGCCGGTCCCCTGACCACACAGCTTGTCACCCCGGACTTGATCCGGGGTCTAGAGCGACCGTTCCGGCGAATACGACCGTGGTTCTGGACCCCGGATCAAGTTTTTTCAAAAGTCCATTTTCTCATTTCTTTACAGATGGTTAGGATAGCTGTTCTTCGGTCCGAATACGCATCCGTCATCAAAACGAATGCAGATTTTTTCAAGGCCAGGACGGCCCCTGGCGGCGCGAGACGCGGAATTGCGATTTTCGGACCCCGGACCCAACCCACCCTGAGACCTCCGTGGGCGTGACGCCGTGCCCGAGCCGGCGCATAGACCTATACGGTGTTGAATGCAGGCCGTCCAGTTTGCGGGGAACGCCCGCGACCGCGGGATGCTGAAGCCAAGACCCGCAAGGGCACCTCGGTCGACGCCGTGGCTTCGATCGAAAACGAATCCCGTCGAGAGGGCGGCACGGTTTACAAACTGAACGTTCTGTGCAATGTTGGTGTCGAGGATACGCTGGGGACGGGGGGTTGAAATGGCCAGTTCGGGCGCACCGGCGGGCGGGACGATGGGAGTTCTCCTTGAAGAACTCCCGGTGTTGTCGGGGGCCGCCAGGGACTTCGTTCGCAGCCATCCCCGGGAGGCTCGTGCGGCTGTCGCGGCCGCGCTGGAAGCGGTCGCCGCGCAGCGGGGATTGGAGGACGTTGCGGACGTTCCGGAGCGGCTGCGGCCGTTCGTGGTCCGGCGGAGCGCCGGCGAGGGAATCCTCGGTGTTTCCGAGGCGGCGGCGCGGCTCGAAGTATCCCGCACGACGGTCTACGAGTGGGCGCGGACGGCAAGGCTGATCGCGTGGAAGACCACGAAGCGCGGTCTGCACATTCCGGCGGCGCAGATTCTCGGTGCGGGGCGGGTCGTTCCGGGTCTCAAGGAGATTGTGGACGCGATCGGAGACCCTGAACTAGCCTGGGCGTTCCTGACCCAGGAATGGGCCTTCGAGGAGGCGGTCGCGCGGCCGCTCGATCTGCTCAAGGACGGACGGATCGACGAAGTGCTGGACGCGGCGCCTGGCTTCGGCGCCACGTTCACATGAGCGAAGGCTCCTATCGCAGAAGCCGGATTGCACCTGTCCTGATAACGGCACCCCTGCCTTCCAGCTACCGGATCATGGCGCGCCGCCACCGGTCGGACCCGCTCGGGACGACCCCGGCCGATTCGCGGTTCTGCACGCGAAGCGGCGGCTTCGCGGTGCTCTATGCGGCGCCCGAATTCGCCACGGCGTTCGTCGAGACGGTGGTGAGGGGCAGGTTCCGGGGGCGCCAAGGCTGCGAGATCGCGGTGAAGGAAATCACGGCGCGGGTCTGGACGCGCATTTCGATGCAGCGGGATGCCGTGCTGGCACTGGTCGATCTGCGCGGGGACGGATGCACCCGCATCGTCCCTTACGACCTTCGGATTCTGGGTTTGAGGGTCCTGGGCGGCCTCTGACTTTGGTCTGTGTGCGCCCCAATATTGAACGAATCTGACAAGCGTACTGATCGCTTATCCTGCTCCGCTCCGCTCGCCCACTTGATCCCCATGTTCCATCCAAGCTACAGAAGGTCCTCAACCTGACTGGCGACGCGAAGACCGAGATAGAGGCCTCGCCCGCTCCATCGAAGTGAGTTTCATGGTGACCAGAATTACGCCTTGCGTCCGCAATGAAGTTAGGAACCCAAGTTCCATCAACCTCCTTAAAGCAGTGAACTGATGAGCAATCCTGTACCAAAAGACATGCTATCCGTGGCTACTCGAATTGATGTTGAGCTTCATGCAAAGAATGGAGCAAGCAAGAAAGGAAGCGGGTCTGGATTTTGGGTGAAAGACGCTCTGCATCATCCAGCCAGGTTCATGGACTTCGTCACAAACAGACACGTTGTCGACATGTGGTACAACTCAAGAGCGGCCGGGTACAGTCTCACGCGCGTTCGATTACAGTCGTTCGACGTCGATGGAAATGCATTCCCGGCCTTTACAGTCGAGTCGGGCTACGTAGTTGTCCGAGCACCAAAGAACGATAAACTTGATTTGGCTTTGCTCTCTTTTGACTTTGATCAGCTGGCCTCGTATCTACATTCGCTGCCAGGCAAACAAGTCATGCTCAGTAACGCTGACCTTATGGACGGGAGTGATAGGTGCAAAGACATGCCCTGGGGTGCGCAGATCTCGTTTGTTTCCTATCAAGCATGGGTCGACAGCAAAGTCGGACGCCCTATACTAAGGACAGGCACTGTGGCCAGCGACCCGCGCCATGACTATCAGTCGAACGAGATAAACAGGGACGACATATATTTGCTGGAGGCTATGTCATTCGCCGGTAGTTCCGGGTCATTGGTGATTGCGAATCCAGAGGGCGATCCGTTCCGTAATTCGATAAAGGGTCCAGGTATTCGGCCATATAGACCTCCGTACATCATCGGAATCATGTCGGGGCACCTGCGGAACGAAAGAGATTCCAGGGAAATGTACAAAATGCACACGGGATTGTCATACTGTCACAAGGTATTGCCATTGGTTCGGATCTTGGCAGGTGAAGAGGAGATGTTGACGCTGGAAGGAGAAAACGAGATCCTTAGCCCTTGGCTTGGCTATTTCCTTCGTCGCTGACAGTGGCAGCGTAGCCGATTCTTTGGCGAGCGAATATTGAACTTCTGCCAGCTGCCATACGGTTTCCCCGGCTTCAGGCCAAGCAGGATCGCGAGATCGACCCAACCGACAAGTTGTCCGACCCACAGAAACCTTCGCGGCGACCCCTGCGTCCGCAGTTTTCGGGTTGCGGGCCTGAAGGTCTTGGTGCATGGCGTGCGAGATGCAACGCAGCCGGTGCCGCTTGCCCCCGCGCAACCGTCGCCCCATGCCTCCCCGAACCCGCGCTGGTTGTCGCGCGCCGCCGGCATATTGCCCTCCCGCATTTCAAGCCGGGGAACCATCCTGATCTCGGGGCAAGAAGTGATCAGCGACCGATAGCTCCGCTCAACCGGAACAGAACCTTCCGCCGCCTGGCAGGTCGACAGGCAAGCGCGCACGCCAGAGCCGATAGCTACGATGGGGAAGGCGGTCATCGGTTCTGGTCAACGACCGTTGAAATCAGCCACTACTCGCCAGATTGCCAGCGTTCCTGATTGCCTTGGTCAAGTCCCCGACTGTGGTAGACGGACGCCCGTACGGCTGTCCCTCTTCCTTTCGCCGACGATCCAACTTTTCGGCACGCTCTTCCGCATCTTCAACGGCTGTCATCAATTTCT